>DASWYF010000028.1 GCA_036405135.1 Verrucomicrobiia bacterium
CTGGCGTCTGTCCTTGATTTGAAAAATCGAGGACGACGACGAAGGACGAGAATGACGACGATTAGGCTATTGGAGTGGCTGGCGAGGGTTTCGATCTGGTGGGTGTGGACTGGTGGCTAGAGTGCCGCAGGACAGGATGCCATCGTGGAGTGTCACATTGACCGGATTGAGATGGGAAGGCGGCTTCGGAGGATTTACGATTTTAGAAGGACGATTTACGAATCGGGATTGAAAGGCTGCAGGCTTTCCCAAGGTGCTTGGGCTTTTCAATCAGATTGGATGCATCGTTATTCAAAGGAGCTCAGGAAACGAAGCAAGATGCTGCTGTAACCCGCACTCAGGATGAGTGCGCTACGCTGAAGGGCTTGGTTCGCTTAACGTTAAAGGCGCTTAGTTGAAAGGGTTATTGAGCTGAGCTGGACGTTGTCGTTTCGGGTTCAAAAACTCGTTGACGGTGGGGGGACCGCCGTTACCATGCCCGTTCGGTTTTTTTGACTGATCAGAAACTGTAATTGGAACCTAAATTAAGATTATGGCTGTAAAAGTTGCTATCAATGGCTTCGGACGGATTGGCCGCTTGGTCTTCCGCGCGATGGTGGAACAGGGTCTCGTGGGCAAGGACGTGCAGGTCGTCGCCGTGGGCGATATCGTTCCCGCCGATAACTTGGCCTATCTCTTGAAGTATGATTCCACCCAGGGCCGCTTCAACGGCACGGTGGGTTCCAAGAAGTCTTCTGCTGACAAGGCGGAGGACGATGTGCTGATCGTGAACGGCCAAGACATCCTCGTCGTCAGCGCGAAGAGCCCGGCGGAGCTGCCTTGGAAGGCGCTCGGCGTGGACGTGGTGATCGAATCCACGGGTCTCTTCACGGAAGCGGAAAAGGCCAAGGGCCACATCGCCGCGGGTGCGAAAAAGGTCATCATCTCCGCTCCGGCCAAGGGTGAAGACATCACGGTGGTCATGGGTGTGAACCATGAGAAGTATGATGCCGCGAAGCATCACATCATCTCGAACGCGAGCTGCACGACGAACTGCTTGGCGCCGCTGGTGCACGTTTTGTTGAAGGAAGGTTTCGGCATCGAAGAAGGTCTGATGACCACGGTGCACGCTTACACGGCCACGCAGAAGACGGTGGACGGCCCGAGCAAGAAGGACTGGAAGGGTGGCCGTACGGCAGCTCAGAACGTCATCCCGAGCACGACGGGTGCCGCCCGCGCTGTGGCGCTGGTTTGCCCGGAAGTGAAAGGTAAGCTCACGGGTGTCGCGTTCCGCGTGCCGGTGCCGACGGTGTCCGTCGTGGACATGACGTTCAAGACGGTGAAGGAGACCAGCTATGCTGAGATCTGCGCCGCGATGAAGAAGGCGAGCGAAACCTACCTGAAGGGCGTGCTGGACTACACCTCGGACGAAGTGGTGAGCAGCGACTTCATCCATCACACGGCTTCGTCGATCTTCGACGCGGGTTCTGGTGTGGAATTGAACAGCCGCTTCTTCAAGCTGGTGAGCTGGTACGACAACGAGTGGGGCTACAGCAACCGCGTGGGCGATCTGCTGAAGTACATGATCGCTAAGGGTCTGTAATTCGGGTTCGCAAAGAATTGCGAACGGCGGCTTGGGTAACCAGGCCGCCGTTTTTGCTTTTCAGGCATTGAACAAACCCTGCCTTGGACTCGTCTAACTAACCGTTAGACATGGAATAGAAACGGAGCTAGTTTCTCCGATAACGGAAACTTTAATAATCTAAAAATATGCGCAAGTTGCTCGCTCTGTTGGTGTTCGTCGGTGGTACGGCTCTCGTCCAGGCGGATGAAGTGAAGCTGAAGGTCGAAGGCATGGTCTGCGAAGAAGGCTGCGTGAAGTCTGTGGACAAGGCCCTCGGCAAGCTGCCCGGCGTGACGAAGAAGGAAGTGAAGATCGGCACCGCCGATGTCACGTTCGACGCGTCCAAGACATCCAAGAAGGAGATTATCGCTGCCATCGAAAAGGCTGGTTACACGGTGCAGAAGTAAGCGAAAGTTTTCAGAAAAACGGCCATCTGGAAACAGGTGGCCGTTTTCGTTTTAGACTGCCTGCAGCGTGATTTGGAAGCATGATCGCCGCGCGAATTCTAGCCGAATGTAAGCGGATGCATCCGAGCTAGCGCGAGGTAAAGTATACGGCCTGGACAGAGGGAATATCACCCATGCAGCTTCAGATCGCTTTCAGATGTGGAGCGCAGTCCCGAGATCTAAGAATTCTCTCTGTTGCCAGCGGCGATGGGTTTACTATGCTTGGTGGATGAAGTCGTTTTTACGCTGCTGGCTGCTGGTGGTTGTACTGCTGTCTTTCACGAGCTGCAAAACTACGGGTCCGGAGACCATGCCGCCATCCGTTAAGGATGACGCCTACCTTTTTTTCCAGCATAATAATGTGGAGCTTTTTTGGGTGCCCTCCAGCGGATCATTCGCGGATTCGACGTTCAATGCGGTTTCCACAACCGCTCCTTCGCAGACGGCGATGACGCTTTCCAGAATCATGGCCAAGGGCGGATTGAAGCAGGTGGACCTGGCCATTTCTGGGCCGAACAGTGAGAAGGTGCGGCGGGTGATCAAGGACGCCTTCAAAGAGCAGATCACGCGGCTGCCCAAGCTGTATGTGCTCTATATCGGTGAGCCGACGGAGCTGGAAGAGATCGAGAAACTGGCGAAAGAGCTGAACGTCCGCTTCTATTACATCGCCAAGCCGCAGTCGGAACTTGGAGGCAAGGCGCCCAAGAAAAATAAGGAAAACGAAGGCAAGTGAGCCTCTGGCCTCTTACCAAGACTGCTGTTGGCCGTATTTCAGGAGGAAGTAGAGGAAGAACGCTATGTTCGCTGCCCACGCGCCAAGCAGGAGAGCTTGCACCGGGCGGTTCACTTCCGGCTTGTCTACTTTGGCGACTGCGATGGCTTTGTTCATTTTGTTTTTCACGTCTGAACCGGATCACCGGTTTTGGGGCCGTGAACCTGATGATTCATCGGCATCAACCGTTCGTTACTTAAGTGATCCAGCAACTCTGCTAAACACGCCTGGAGTTCTAACAGAGATGGAGACAATGGCTCTACCGTGGGCCACGTAATTCGGGATAGGGGGAAGGCTTGTCTTATTTTGTCGTTCAAGCGGGGATTTCAGAAGTCAAAATCGAGAACAATGAGGATAACAGGCTCGAGAAGAGGAAGGACTTCAGCGGGTTCGCTTTCCCTCTAGCCTACGGTCTGGCGGAATGTTACAACGTCCGCCCATGCATCGTCTGAAACAGAAACTGTTGTTGTGCGGACTGCTGGCGTTCACGCTGGCGGCGGGCAGCGGCTGTTCCGTTAAGAAGATGGCCATCAACAAGCTGGGCGATGCTCTAGCCGGTGGCGGGACGACTTTCTCCAGTGATGACGATCCGGAACTGGTGAAGAGCGCGGTGCCGTTCAGTCTCAAATTGATCGAGAGTCTGCTGGCGGAATCACCGGAGCATGAGGGGCTGTTGCTCGCCGCTGCGAGCGGCTTCACGCAATACGGTTACGCCTTCGTCCAGCAAGAAGCGGATGAGGTGGAGGAAGATAACCTCATGCGTTCACGCGAGTTGCGGGCGCGGGCGCAGAAGCTGTATCGCCGGGCGCGGGATTACGGTTTGCGCGGCTTGGAGGTGCGGCACGAAGGCATCACGGCAGCACTGAAACAAGACCCGAAGAGCGCGGTGGCGGTGCTGACGAAGAAGGACGTCGCGCTGATGTATTGGACGGCCGCCTCGTGGGGCTCGCTGATCTCGCAATCGAAAGACCAGCCGGACATCGTCTCGCAACAACCGATCGTAGAAGCGTTGTTTGATCGCGCGCTCGCTCTGGATGAGACGTTCGAGTCTGGTGCGTTGCATTCGGCGATGATTTCCTACGAACTTTCCCGGCAAGGCGCCGAGGGCAAGCCAGCCGAGCGCGCACGGAAGCATTTCGCTCGCGCCATTGAACTTTCGAAAGGCCAACAGGCCGGGCCTTACCTCTCGCTCGCCGAAGGCGTGAGCTTGCAGGAGCAGAACGGCAAAGAATTCAAGGCGCTCCTCGAAAAAGCGCTCGCTGTAGATGTGGATGCCAAACCGGAATGGCGTCTGGCCAATCTCGTCATGCAACGCCGGGCGCGCTGGCTGCTGGGCCGCATGGACGACCTGATCATCCCTGAATTGCCTCCAACTGAAACGAAGCCATGAAGTTGAACCGTCGCAAAATGTTGAGCTCGGCGCTGGCCGCCGTCGCTGTCACGTCACTGAATCCTGCCGCCCTGCTCGCGCAGGATAAGAAGGTGAATGTGCGCCTCGGCACACTGGTGCCGAAAGGCACGTCATTTCACACGACGCTGCAGGAGATGGGGGATCAATGGCAGAAGGCTTCCGTCGGCAATGTGCGCCTGACGCTCTATACCGATGGCACGATGGGCGGCGAGGCTGACATGGTGCGCCGGATGCGTGTGGGCCAGCTCAACGCCGCGCTGCTCTCAGCACCTGGCCTGGCGACGATCGAGGATTCCGTCCGCGCCTTGCAACTGATGCCGATGATGTTCGCCTCGCTGGAGGAGTTTGACTACGTGCGGTCCAAGCTGGAGGCGGGATTGGAAAAGAAGTTCTTGGACAAGGGTTTTGTGGTGCTCTACTGGGGCGATGCGGGATGGGTGCATTTCTTCTCGAAATTCCCGGCGACGAAACCGGATGACTTCAAGAAGGGCAAGATGTTCGTGTGGTCCGGGGACAAAGACAGCATCGGCATCATGAAGGCCATCGGCATCAACGCCATCCCGCTGGAGCAGACGGACATCCTGACCGGCCTGCAAACGGGCTTGATCGACTCCGTTCCCTCCGTGCCGTTCTATGCGCTCGCGGGACAGTTTGACAAGCCCGCGCCGCACATGCTCGCCGTGAACTGGGTGCCGCTGGTCGGTGCCACTGTCATCACCAAAAAGACCTGGGATGAGATTCCGGCCAACGTGCAGGCGCAGTTGAAGAAATCCGCGCTGGAGGCTGGCACCAAGATCAAAAAACGCAGCCGTGAGGAGGCGCTGGAATCCATCGCCGCGATGGAGAAGCGCGGCCTCAAAGTCACGAAGCTGACTCCCGAAACGCAAACGGAGTGGAACAAGTTCGCCGAGTCGGTCTATCCGCAGATCCGCGGGAAGATCGTCCCGGCCGAAATGTTCGATGAAGTGCAGAAGCTGGTGAAGGAATATCGTGCAAGCAAAGGTGCGGGCCAATGAGCGAAGCCGCCGCTGCAGCCGCCCCGTCTCCTGTGACTCCGCTGCAACGCGTCGGCGCGTTCCTGCGTGGTACCGAGAACTGGATACTGACCCTGGCTCTCGGGGTCATGATGCTGCTGCCGTTGATCGAGATGGGGTTGCGCAAGGCTGGGCACACCGGTCTGGCAGGCACGAACTCCATCGTCCAGCATCTCACCTTGGTGCTGGGTATGCTCGGAGGTGCGGTCGCAGCTCGTGAGGCGAGATTGCTTGCGATGTCTTCCGCCAACACCTTCTTCAAAGGGCGGATGAAGGATGTCGCCGGCATCTTCAGCGGTGCCATGGCCATGGTCATCACCGTGTTTCTCAGTGTGGCCGGCTGGCAATTCGTCCAGAGTACCCGTGAAGCCGGTGAAAAATTGGCCTATGACATCCCGGCCTGGTCGGTGCAGCTCGTGATGCCGGTCGGTTTTGCCCTGATCGCGTGGCGTTTGTTGCGACACGCTTCGGACCGGTGGAAGGGCAGAGGCATCACGCTGGTCATCACCATCGCACTGGTGTGGCTGGCTTTGAAGCCGCCGGTGGAGCCGGAGAAGCTCGTCACCCCGGGCCTCACCGTTTTGTTGCTGGCCACCATCTTGGGGGCGCCGGTGTTCGTCACCTTGGGTGGCGCAGCAGTAATTCTTTTTTGGGGCATGGATTTTCCCATCGCCTCGGTACCGTTGGACCACTACCGCCTCGTCACGAACCCATCGTTACCAGCCATTCCGTTGTTCACCCTGGCTGGATATTTCCTGGCGGAAGGCGGTGCCTCCAAGCGGCTCATCCGGGTCTTTCAATCCTTGTTCAGCCCGGTGCCGGGTGGTACGGCCATCGTTACTTGCGTGGCCTGCGCGTTCTTCACCACGTTCACTGGCGCTTCCGGCGTCACGATCCTGGCGCTCGGCGGTTTGCTGATGCCGGTGCTTATTGCGGAGAAGTATTCGGACAAGAATGCCCTCGGTCTCATCACCAGTGCCGGTGCGCTGGGCTCGCTCTTTCCGCCCTGCCTGCCGTTGTTTCTCTATGCCATCATCGCGGGCAATGCAGGCGCGGACATGCCGCTGGAGAGCATTTTCTTGGGCGGCCTCATCCCGGGTCTTTTGTTAGTGGCGGGCACTGCGGGATTGGGTGCCTGGCAGGGGCGTGGCGGCAGCAAGGAACGTCCGCCCTTCAATGGCAAGGAAGCCCGGGCTGCCTTGTGGGATGCCAAATGGGAACTGGCCATCCCGGTGATCGCGCTGGGCGGCATCTTTGGCGGCATCGCCACGGCGGTTGAAACCGCCGCCCTCACCGCCTTCTACGCTTTCTGTGTGGAGACGTTCATCTATAAAGATCTCAAGCTCACCAAGGATGTTCCGCGCGTGATGACGGAAGGCGGCCTGGTGGTAGGCGGTGTGTTGTTGATCCTGGGGGTGGCACTGGCCTTCACCAACTATCTGGTCACCAGCGAAGTGGCCACCGCCGCGCTGGATTGGGTGCAGGCCAATATCAAATCCGCCTTGCTCTTCCTCTTTGTGCTGAACCTCTTCCTGCTCGTCGTCGGTTGCCTCATGGATGTCTATTCCGCCATCATCGTGGTGGTGCCGTTGCTGGTGCCGATGGGCGAAGCTTTTGGCATCCATCCTGTCCACCTTGCCATCGTCTTCCTGGCGAACTTGGAACTGGGCTTCCTCACACCGCCCGTGGGCATGAATCTCTTTCTGGCCTCCTACCGCTTTGGCAAGCCGCTGCCGGAAGTGTATCGTGCAGTCGTGCCCATGCTCGTCGTGCGTTTCATCGTGGTGATGCTCATTACATATATGCCCTTCTTCACCACCTGGCTGCCGGATCTGATGAAGGAAAAGCCCAAGGTGGAACAGACAGTTGAAGCAGTGGCGGCACCTTGATTTCGAGTTACAATCTCCCTCCCAATTGTAATCGCGAGATCGGATGGATTTGCTATCCTGTCGCTGATTCATTCGGGAAACCGCGATAATCAGGCCAGGCCATGGCTACCAAGCTCGTCATCAAGCAAGACGCCAAGCTGAATCCGCACGTGCTCGATATGCGCCCGATCACCTGGGAGCAGCGCCGCGAGTGGTTTAAGCAAGGGTTGGTTTTTACCCTCTACTGGTGGTGGGGCTTTTCGATTTTGTTGTTCAACTTCTGGATTAAAGACGAGGTTATAAGCTGGGGGATGATCTTGGCCTGTTTGGTGGTCGTGCCACTCTTTTTTGGCGCGGGCATCGCTGGCATACTCGAATTGAGGCTGCGTTTAGAGCGCAGGGTTTCTCGGACTCTCTCTATTTCTACCGGCCATCCAGTGGTGTATTCGGGAGAGATGCGCTTCTCCTGGGAAAATATCGAAGGCTGGCATTTCTCGTCTTTGAATGATGGTTCGGGGTATCAAAAACTGACGATACTTAGCCACCGCAATTCACATCGCAGCGATCCACGGCTCAGATACCTCAAGCAGTGGAGCCTTATCATAACCGACTACACACAAGTGGAAGCGCTCAAATCTTTGCTGCAACAGGCGGAGAAGGACGGCAAACCGGGCACCCGCCTGCTCTCGATGCTGCCTCCGGCTTCTGAGCCGCGTAAACTATCGTGGGCCGGTATCAGTTCTATGGTGATTGGCATTACGGTGGCGATCCCCGCTTTGCTCGGGCTTATAGTCGGTTGTTTGATGCTCTTTAAGAAAAACGTCCTGTACCGTCGCGTAACGGATGCTTCGCACGGTGGGAATTTCGAAAGTGCTTTCAATTCCTTTCTAAATCATTTCAACAGTACGTGGGAAATCGCCTGGCTACTGGTCATCGTAGGCGTGCTGACCGCATTGGTCGGTGGCCTGCTTGTCCGCTGGGGAGAGCGTGCGATAGTCGCTAAACATCAGGTCTGATTACCTGGCTTCCTGCCTGATTACAATCGCCTCCCTTGACGCATTTGCCCTGCTGTAGCCTATTTAATCTTGAAACCACGGAAGACAGACCATGACTACCAAGCTCATTATTCAGCAAGATGCCACGCTGAACTCACATGTGCTGGACCTGTCTCCCGTCTCGTGGCCAACACGTTGGGCGTGGATGAAGGAAGGACTATGGCTGGCTCCCATCTGGTTCTGCGGTTGCGCCTTTTGGCAAGCAATGCGCTGGATTGATGATTTGCCAGCCTCATGGGGTCAATTTCTAGCAGGTTTTCTCACGCTCACGTTATTGGGCTGCTTGGGAGTGGCAGCTCTACATGAATGGTTGGACTGGCACGAAAAAAAGTCATCCCGCAGACTTTCCCTTGGACCGAAGCAAATCATCATGCATCCACGTCGGACCTTGCCCTGGAAAGCGATTCAAGGCTGGCATTGGGCTCCTTTGGCCGGGAATGCAGACCTTCAGAAACTGACCGTAATTTATCTTCCCTACGCTAAAGCTCGCTTTACCCGTCAATGGAGCATGGTGGTGACTGATCCGGCACAGGTGGAAGCGTTGCGAGAATGGTTATCCGATCGCATCCAAGCAGGACAGCCCGGCGCAAGCTTGCTAACAACGCTGCCTGTTTCTCACCCAATACCACTGGCACACATGTTCATGGGAATGGCATTCATGACCTTAGGTATGTTATCTCTGATGTTTTCCAAGATGATGGCGTTTCTTGGAATGTTATTCCTGCTCTTCAACTTTCAGATCCAACCTGACCTGTTCTCTGCACCGAAAGAAAACCGCAACCTGATCGGTTTGTTCGAAGATTTCGCCGCACTTTTCCGCAGCAACAGTACTTATGAACTAGGTTGGGCATTAGTCATCACCGCAGGCGTCATGCTTCTCACCACCCTTGCGCTATTCAAATTAGGCAACCTGCAGTTGAATAGTAAAACAGTTGCGTGAACTCAGCAGATCACTCGCCTGCCTTCGCCACGAACCACAACTCTCCCCAGCCCACTTCGTTAGCCCCATAACCAGCAGCCTCCACACCGCGGAACAATTCCGCGAACGGCGTGAACTGCAGTTTGCCCGCCATCGCCGCGCGTGCGAATTGCGGCCGCGCGATGAACTCGCCCTTGATCCCTGCAGCCTCGAAACCCACGTCCTGCAACAGCTCCAGCCAGATTTCTGCCGTGTGATACGGCCACAACTTCTCTGCGGCGAGATCCATGAAGCGCTGGCTCTCCGGAGAGTTATCCCGCAGACATGGGATAATGCCCACCAAGCGGCCCGCCGGATTCAGATGCCCCTGCGCCAGCGGGATCAACGTCTCTGCCAGCATGATCTCCGTTAACGGTCCGGCCAAGAGGATCGCGTCCTGACCGTGATCGAGAATGGTGGGCGTGTTCAGCATCGCCGCTTGCAACAACGGCAGCGCGAGCGCGGGACTGGACCAATCACTCCACGCGAGACCGGTCATGGCCGATTCCACAAACCGCCCTTGCGCCGCCAAGTCTTCCTCCGACCAGCGCAATGCCTGGTCGTGCGGGTAATGTTGCAAGAACTCGGCGAGCGCTGGTGAAAACATCTGCATGACGGGGATAGGGTGGGAGTTTGACATGGAACTGGCAAGCCGTACGAGTTAAGAAAAGACAGGTGCGTGATCAATGGTATCTCGAAGGAACAGCAATCCACCATACACTTTATGCTAACGGAATCTGATGTCATCAACGCTGTCTGTGATTACCTCCGTTCTCTTGAATGTAGTGTTTCGTGTCACCGTTGTGAAACTGAGCAAGGGGATGACATTGAAGCTGTGAGTCCTGCGGGGCAGACTATCCTCATAGAAGCAAAAGGCGAAACCAGTTCACAAAAACATACGAAACGTTTCGGAAAAGTGTTCACTTCAAATCAGGTATTGGATCATGTGGCCAAAGCTGTTTACCGCGCCTGTGATTGTGCTAGTCGTGGTAATGTTTTGGCGGGAGTGGCATTTCCCAAGAACAAGCATCATGAATCTCGTGTTGAAAAGATTCAGCCTGCGTTAAAGAAGCTTCAAATCGAAGTATTTTGGGTTTGCGTCGAAACCAAACAGGTTTCCGTAATGGGCAACTGGGACTTGATACTTCATGATCGCTAAATCCATATGAGCGAAAACGATGACGATTTGGTCGAATATCGGGGCTCGGTGAAAGGGCTTACCGGTGCGGACATCGAGCAGATACCGTCCAAGCTGAAATGTTCCGGTTGCGGCTTTGTACTGATCAGTGCGAAGAAAAATCACAAGAAGAAGCACATGCAGTTGGTGATACACACCACTATACTTCCTGAGTTTACTCACCCGAGTGAACGCATGGGTGTACTTACCTGCCATAAGTGCAAAGTGAAAACGAATTTTGACCTATTGATGTTCGGGGTGAAATAACAAGGGCATTACCAATGCAAAAAGAAGCCATTACCGCCATATTCGATCAGCAAGCCGCGACGTATGATCAGAAATGGAGCGAACTGGCTCCCATCAATAATGCGCTGCATCTGCTCACGAGCGCGGTGTTGCTGAAACTTCCTGCCATGGCGAACCTCCTTTGCGTCGGTGCTGGAACTGGCACGGAGATTCTTTATCTCGCGAAGAAATTTCCCGGCTGGACTTTCACTGCGGTGGAGCCGTCCGTGCCTATGCTGGATGTCTTCCGCCGTCGTGCTGAGGAAGTGGGCATCTCTGCCCGCTGCACCTTTCATGCGGGTTATTTGGATTCATTGCCGCCGGGCGGATTGTTCGATGCCGCCACCGCTTTTCTCGTCTCGCAGTTCATACTGGATCGCCAAGAGCGCTCACAATTCTTTCAAGGCATCGCTGATCGATTAAAACCTGAAAGCATCTTAATCAGTGCTGATCTAGCGGGAGACCTAAACGCTCCGGATTGCCGGGATCTGCTGAAAGTCTGGTTCACACTCATGAAAGGCAACGGTGTTGCACCAGAGGAAGTGGAGAAGATGCGCGAGGCATATATCCGTGATGTCGCCGTCCTGCCGTCGCAACAGGTTCGCGAAATCATCACGAGTGGTGGCTTCGAATTTCCCGTGCAGTTCTTTCAGACGGGATTGATTCACGCGTGGTATGCAAAGCGATCTGGTATATAAGTCGGAGCAGATTATCACATTCCACCACCAAGCAATCTAATTTTTACTGGCCGAACTTGTCTCGCTAAGTTTTGCTAAAGATGTCTTAAAAAGACACAAGCAAGTTTACAGGAATTGTGGTTCCTCCACCGGAGTAGTGTCATGATGTCCGTTCTTCTTCACGCTTTCAGCGGTCCAGAGATGCAACTGCTGTCGTTGCGATTTGATTTTTGGCGTAAAAAGGCAGTTGTAGTCTTCCCTGAATTTACGCAGATACTCGGCTTCTTCTCTGACATCTTCAAAGCGAGCAACGATATCCTCTACAGGTCCTATCTCAATCCCGGTCCAGCGCCGGTTTTTGATTTCGGCGACCACGTAAGTTGAACCGGAACCACCAAAAGGGTCAAAAATGTGATCCCCTTCCTTGCTGGCCATTTCAATCACACGGTCTAGAAGTTTAATGGAAAGCTCATTTGCCCCCGCGCGTTTCTTGTAGCGTTTGTGGCGAACAGGAGGGATGTCATACCAAACGTCCGTTAAATTGACCCCGAGCGGGTTCATTTTGTCTTTGTAACCGCCATAATCGGTCAGGTCATTAAAGCAATGCGGGCAGACCTTCATCGGCAGTCGATCTGGCTTAAAGGCCGCTGGCCGCTCACCTTTGGCATAGTAGAGCAGCGAGTAATGCGAAGGATACAAGCGGTTAGCCAATGGTAGTGAAAACTTCATGTCCACGGCGATCCAGTCACGAAAAACCAACCGACCATTCAAATATTCGGCAATCGCCGTGTTCCATTTAGGAAGATTGTATATGAATAGGCTTCCACCCTCGGCCAAGAGACGAATGCATTCATCAACCCATGCAAAACACCAAGAGAGATAGTCTTCACTCTTGAGTGCATCATTGATTTTCGAGGGATACTGTTTGTTTATGTTGAAAGGTGGATCGGCAAAAATCAGGTTGAAAGAGCCGGAGGGCAATCCCCTCATCAGGCTTAAGCAATCCCCTTGATACAATGATCCTAGGTTTGTGGAGAAAACTCTTCTCGCTGGAGGCAGCTCAGATACTTGAACCTGATCTTTGATTTCAGAAAAACTTTCAGCCTCTTTCATCAAAAGATTGCGAACGTGGTCATCGATCAATCCCATGCGCAGCTTAACAACCAAGGGGTTCAGTCCGTATTCTTGGCAAATCTGTTTTAATTCCACATCCGAAGGAGCAAGCAAGGCGGTATCCCAATACTTTACGAGTTGCAGCGAAACTCCAGCCGCAGTGGCAATGCGCTGGAATTCAGGGCCTGAAGGTGTGACCTCCAGCGCATGCAATAATGATCGTAATGGTCGCATATCTATTGCGGACAATAGTCCGTAGATTGAATCTGTCAATTTCTGTACAAACCAAACATTGAAATTAGGTCCAAAATCTTTCTCCAGAATCCTTAAATCTTTGCGTAATGCGAAGAAAATTTCGCAAGAAAAATTAGCTGAATTGAGCGGGTTGGACCGCTCTTACGTATCTTTATTGGAAAGAGGACTGCGACAACCCTCGTTGGAAACTCTTTTCTTGATTGCCAGTGCATTGGAAATCTCGCCTGCAGAAATCGTGCGGAAAATAGAGAAGGATTCCAATGCTGATTAAACAACGCAAAGATATTTTGGCTCCTGGGAATGTTCTTGATCAACAATGGTTTCAATCCATTTGCAGGGAGGTCGAAATAGCGATCGAATCGGTAATCCATCCTGCCGGAACCAGCACTTTTAGAATAAATCCCGTTAGACAGGG
The DNA here is from genome assembly GCA_036405135.1 of Verrucomicrobiia bacterium. Taxonomy (NCBI): domain Bacteria; kingdom Pseudomonadati; phylum Verrucomicrobiota; class Verrucomicrobiia; species Verrucomicrobiia bacterium. Next base: position 13,070 of record DASWYF010000028.1, read on the forward strand.
AAATGGGGTGATACCAATTAAGCAGAATTTCGTAAAATGCCTTAAGGAAAAGTACGGGTGGGAATTGGAATCTCGGCTGGAAATTTCGTCCTCCGGTAAAAATGCTGGTAAGATTGATGCTGTTAAAGCGATTCCCGGAACTGGCAAATATTTTGCCGTCGAATGGGAAACCGGCAATATATCTTCAAGTCATAGAGCATTGAATAAGATAGCCTTGGGCATCATCAGCGGCAAATTAGTTGGAGGCGCCTTGATTGTGCCGTCTCGGAAGCTGTACGAGTATTTGACAGATCGCATTGGTAACTATGCCGAAATGGAACCCTATTTCCCCGTTTGGGGAAATTTGAAGGTAAAAGGTGAGTGTATCATCTCAGTCTTTGAAATTGAGCACGATTCAGAGGATTCATCGCTTCCTTTAATATCAAAAGGCAAAGATGGAATGGCGAGAGGGCTTTTGGCGTCTAGGAAAAAGAGGTTGAGAAAATCACGACCGTGATGTGATCAATGTATCCTTTGGGTTGCTGAAAACTCGGTTTGTAATCAAAGGACTGGGCACTCGACACCCCGCTCCCCAGAGCCTATTGTCCCGCGCAATGTCTGATGGTTCTTTAGTTATCGCGGGCCGCACGTTCCGTTCCCGCCTGATCCTTGGCACGGGCAAGTTTTCCTCGCCCGAGGCCATGCGCGATGCCTTGGCCGCGAGCGGCACGGATATGGTCACCGTGGCCTTACGCCGAGCTGATCTGAGTGGCAAGGGGGATACCTTTGCCAACATCCTCGATTTCATCGATCCTGCGAAATATCTCCTGCTGCCGAACACCAGTGGCGCGATGAATGCGGAAGAGGCCGTGCGCCTCGCCCGTCTCGCCGTCGCGGCCGGTCTGCCCAAGTGGGTGAAGCTGGAGATTCATCCCGACCCGCGCTATCTGCTGCCGGACCCGATCGAGACGTTGAAGGCCGCCGAGATTTTGGTGAAGGAAGGCTTCACCGTGCTGCCTTACATCAATGCCGATCCCGTGCTGGCCAAGCGCCTGCAGGAAGTCGGCACTGCTACGGTCATGCCGCTGGGTTCGCCCATCGGCTCGAATCGCGGCATCCAGACGCGCGACCAGATCCGCATCATCATCGAGCAGGCGACGGTGCCGGTCGTGGTCGATGCCGGTATCGGCGCACCGAGTCACGCGGCGGAAGCGATGGAGCTCGGCGCAGACGCCGTGCTGGTGAACACCGCCATCGCCGTGGCGACCGATCCGAACCGCATGGGCATCGCCTTCAAGCAAGCCGTTGAGGCAGGTCGCACTGCGTATGAGATCGGCCTGGCAGCGCAGTTGAATACTGCGAGTGCTACGAGTCCTTTGACCGCGTTCCTTGATTAGAAGCAGTATGCACGTGAAAATGAGCGCACACTGGAATCAAGCATCTCCCTCGCCCCTCGGAGGGGAGAGGGCCGGGATGAGGGGTGCCCGCGCTTCATTGCGAGCCAACTTCGGGACGGGCACCCCTCATCCTCAATCCTTCTCCCCTCCGAGGGGCGAAGGAAGAACAGTTGCCGCATCTATTAAAAGTGCCTGACGGATTCTAATGACTTTCATGAAAACGCTCAGCCCCAAACGCCTTCGTGAGATCCTCACCACCGCCGCCAAGACGCGCGTACTGGTCCTCGGTGATGTGATGCTGGACCAGTTCATCTGGGGCCGCGTCACGCGCATCTCGCCCGAGGCACCCGTGCCCGTGGTAGAGTTCGAGCGTGAGAGTTTCATGCCCGGTGGTGCGGCGAACGTCGCGCGCAACCTCACGGCCTTGGGTGCGAATGCAGAACAGTTCGGCGTGGTGGGCAGCGATAGTGCAGCCAAGACGTTGAAAGACCTGCTCAAATCCGAGCGCGTGGAGACGAACGGGCTCATCGCGCTCAACGGCAAGATGACCACGCGCAAGGTGCGCCTCGTCGCGCATCAGCAACAGATCGCCCGTGTGGACCGCGAGAATCGCGGGGACATCGATGCGAAGGTAGAGCGCCGTATCCTTGCCGCTGTGGATGAACGGTTGCCGGAGATCGACGCCATCATCGTGGGTGATTACGGCAAAGGCGTGGTGACACAGGATCTGCTGAACAGCTTGAAGGAGCGTTGCCACACTCGCGGCATCTGGCTCAGCCTTGATCCCAAGCCCACGCATCATCTGGATCTTACGAAACTTTCGCTCATCACGCCGAACCGCAAAGAAGCCTTTGAACTCGCAAGCATGCGGGACACCGGCCATCGCTGCGCGAACCCGCTGGAAGATGCGGATCTGATGACCGTGGCGAACAAGTTGCTTGCCACACTGCAACCGGCTTTGCTGCTCGTCACCTTGGGTGATCAAGGCATGTTGCTCTGCCAGCGCAGTCACGCGCCCTATCATATTCCTACCGTGGCACAGGAAGTTTTTGATGTGTCTGGCGCAGGCGATACGGTCATCGCGTCGTTCACACTCGCTGTGGCAGCAGGCGCGTCTCCGGTGGAGGCGGCGATCTTTTCCAATCACGCGGCCGGTGTCGTCGTGGGCAAGGTCGGCACAGCCACCGTCACCCCGGAGGAACTCGTGGCGAGTTTCAAACTCAAGAAGTAACCGAAGATGAAACGCGCTGTATTTTTGGATCGCGATGGAACGATCAATATCGAGAAGAAGTATCTCTCGAAGCCTGAGCAACTCGCTCTCTTCCCCGGTGCGGAAGCGGCGATGAAACGTCTCCAAGACGCAGGCTATCTGCTCATCATCGTCACAAACCAGTCGGGCATCGGCCGCGGTTATTACACCGAGACGGACATGCACAAGGTGCATGAACGCATGCTGGAAATGTTTCAGCCGTACGGCCTGAAGATCGAGAAGATCTATTTCGCCCCCGAATCTCCGGAAGAGCCAAGCCGTGGTCGCAAACCATCACCGGCCTTCCTGCAAGATGCGCGGGATGAATTCGGCATCGACCTTGCGCAGAGCTACATGATCGGTGACAAGCTCATCGACCTGCAATGCGGTTGGAATGCTGGCGTGAAGAAATCCATCCTTGTGCGCACGGGTTACGGTGCGGAATGGGAACGCGATGAGCCGGAACTGGTGAAGCAGGCGTGGGTGGTGGATACACTGGAAGAGGCGGCGGAGAAGATTCTTAAAGGATGATCAGAGTCATGATGAAGGTGAGACATTTTTTGTGGCTGCTCCTTGGAGTCTCGTTTTTCATTGCTGGTTGCGCCTCCCAGCAAGAACCGCATGGAGTGCCTATTCCGGTTCAAGCCGCGCCCGCAGCGGCTGTCTATGTGCCTAAGGGCAAACCCGCGGCCAAGAAGTTCAAAGTGGGTGAGCATGGTGTTCTTGGTTTCGATCTGCCGCGTGGATGGAATTATCGTCCGTATCGCACGAGCCCGCTGATCCCGGCGTCGTTCCGCTTGGATGCGCCGGATGGTTCGGCGGCGATGATCGTCAGCATCTCCTGGGATGGCATCGGCACGGGCAAGGAAGCACCAGATGAGCAGTTGCTCGAACGCAAGTTGCGCAATGAGGCGGAGAAGCGCATCCGCACGTCCGTGGAAAAAACGGTGGAGGTGAAGACGGTGATCCTGGATGACGGCCATGTGCAATACGCGCAGTTCACGCAGGCGATGTGGGTGAATGCCGAAGTGCCCAAGGGCAACTACCGTTACAGCACGGATGGCGTTTTCCGCTGTGGTAACCTTTGGGGTGCCATCACCGTTTATTCGCAGGATAAAACCGGCGACTCTTTCCGCCCCGCTTTGGAAGTCATAAAATCTTTCCGTAAACTCGACCGCTAAGCAGCATGAACATCGTAGGCATACTTCCGGCGCGTTACGCTTCCACCCGTTTTCCCGGAAAACCGCTGAAGCTCATCGCAGGCAAAGCGCTCATCCTGCACGTGATCGAGCAATGCCGCAAGGCGACCACGCTGAGCGAAGTGATCGTGGCCACGGATGACGAACGCATCCGTGCGGCAGTAGGCCCTTACTGCCGGGTCGAGATGACTGCTGAGCATCATCCGAGCGGTTCAGATCGTATCGCGGAAGTTGCGGGCCGATTGAACTGCGATGCCGTGGTGAACATCCAGGGTGACGAACCGCTCATCGATCCGCATGTCATTGATCTCGTCGCGCAAGCACTCATCACTTCGGAGATGTCCACCGCTGCCACCCCCATCAAACAGGTGGAAGATTACGATAATCCGAACGTCGTGAAAGTGGTGGTCGATTCATCCGATCGCGCGCTCTATTTCTCGCGCCGCACCATTCCTTACCTGCGCGATGCGGCGGGCAAACCCTCTGCCGAGCAATTGAAGGCGTTCCCGTTCCTCAAACATTTAGGCATCTACGGTTACTTGCGTGAGACATTGCTGAACTTGGTGCGTCACCCCGTTTCTTCGTTGGAAAACGCAGAGAAGCTGGAGCAATTACGTGCCTTGGAGAATGGCATCCATATCCATGTCTGTCGCGTGGACTATGAGAGCATAGGTGTGGATACGCCGGAAGACGTGGCTCGCGTGGAAGCGATCTTGGCGGGAAAGAAATGATCGTTACTCAGGTTGTCAGTCTGCGCTACAGAAGAATTTTTACACATGTCCAAGCAATCCAAACCGGTGCTGGCGGTAGAGGCGCTTACCATCATCCGCAACACACAGACCATTCTGGACGATGTCTCATGGGAAGTTAAGCGGGGCGAGCATTGGGTCATCCTTGGCGCAAACGGTTCCGGCAAAACATCATTGCTTAGTTCACTCGCGGGTTATATGCCGCCGACTTCGGGTGAGATGGCAGTGTTTGATCGCGTGTATGGGGAGACGGATTGGCGCGAGCTGCGTCGGCGTATCGGTCTCGTCAGTTCCTCCATCCGGCAGATGATGGCGGATACGGAGACGGGGTTGGAGACTGTCGCGAGCGGCAAGTATGCGATGATCGATTTCTGGGGGCCGGTAAAACGCGCTGACAAGGTGCGCGCTCTGGAAATCCTCAAACAAGTCGAGTGCGAATACCTCGCCAAGCGTCCATGGCTCTATCTATCTCAAGGTGAGCGCCAGCGCGTGCTTATCGGCCGCGCGATGATGGCGCAGCCGCACTTGCTTATCTTGGATGAGCCTTGTGCAGGGCTGGATCCGGTAGCCCGTGAGAACTTCCTCCATTTCCTAGAACGCCTCGCCACCTCTCCTTCTGCGCCCACTCTTGTCCTGGTGACGCATCATGTGGAAGAGATTGCCCCTGCCTTCACCCATGTCCTGATGCTGAAAGGTGGCAAAGTCCTCGCTGCCGGGGAGAAAAAGAAAGTGCTCACGGCGAAGTTGCTGGGTGAAGCGTTCGGTGCGCAGGTGAAGCTGAGATCACGGGCGGGCATTTATTCTCTCACTGTTGGCAAGGCCCGTACGAACGTGATCATCTGATCTGGTCGTGGGGATTTTGGATATTGCCAGGCCGTTTGGACAGGGTATCTCGCCCCTTGCGAAGGTCACTGCGGCAGCATAGCATCCAAGTGTCACAGGAGTATCGCGACACAACACATGGACCACGCAGCATGCAGGTGTTGGAAATAAAGATTCAGTGCGCTTGCGGTTCACGCTTCGCTTTCGACGTGCAACCGGTTCATGGTCGCATGCCTTCCACGGTCGCATGCCCCCGGTGCGGCTGTGATCATACAGGAGATGCCAACCTCCAGATCGCCCGCAGCATGGCTCCGCCGCCGCTCCACGATGGCCGCCGAGGGCTGAAGATCTTAAATCTTCCAGCTTATAATCTTCCGGAAGCCGAGCCGGATGACCAGATGCTTGTCTCCATCCCGCAACCAGGCATTCAGATGTTGCCTGTCGGGGGGAAGACCAATCGCACCACGGAACTGGACATCCCCATCATGGATAACAGTTCCGCCGCGCCGCATTTGCAAGGTGCTGTGGATGCCGCGATCAATTCCTCCCAGGTGCCCATCATTCCGGGAGGCACGGGTGCGCCATCGGCGGAAGTGCATGGCAGTTCTGGACCGGCTGCGCCAGCTCCGGGCGGATTGCGTGTGCGCCAGAGCAGGAAAGGTCAGACCACCACGGTCATTCCGCCACCGTTGCCGCCGCCTGAGGATGCACTTCCCGTCTTGAAGCGCAAACCGGTTCCGGCTGCGCCTGTGTATGATGACGATCCACCGCAAGGCGTCCTCGGCTGGATCAAGGCGAGCGGCAAAGTGATCTTCGCAATTTTCATCGGGTTGCTTTTCGTGCTCAAGATCATCGGAAAGTTCAAACTCGCGAAGATTCTGGCGTTGTTTGGCATCGGGGCGGCCAGTTCGACTTCTGATCTGAACATTCCGCCGGGCAATTTCCCGTTCGTAGATGCCACGCAGATCTACGTGCAGGTGGATGACTCCAGGAAAGTGGTGGATGCGTGTGTGGCTTATTGGAGTGCGCAAGGCAGGACACTGAACGTGAAGGAGAGCTCTGACGGGGAAGTAGACGAACCCAAGCATTGGCTGGTGTTTCCGGCGCATCACGGCTATGTGACCATCTTGGGTGACTTTGATGTGGACCAGACTTTCGTGGATGGTCTGGCGCAAAACCTTTCCATGACCTTCAATTCCACGGTGATGAAGATGGTGGAGGATGACATCGGCTCCCACCGCTTCACCGTGTTTCAATCCGGCCAGAAGCAGTTCTACCATCAACTGGATATCAAGGTGAACGGAAAAGATCTGGAGACCAGCTTCAAGGTGGAGAACGAGAACTGGGTGGTGGAAAAAGGCTACTTCAAACCGGATGGCGAAGGATTCAAGGGTTTTGATTTCGATGATGTGGACAAGGTCTCCCAGCAGCTAGGATTGCAATGGTGGACTTTCCCTGAGGATGCCAAGGGCTTTCACGACTTGAGCGAGTAGGGGAGTTAGAGCTATCTTGTTGGCGTGAAGAAGACCACGCAGCATCGCATCATCCTCGTCACCGCTCCCAATCTTAAAACGGCCCGCAAGCTGGTGAAAGCGGCACTGGAAGCGAAACTCGTGGCGTGTGCGAATCTCATCCCGAAGATCGAGTCTCACTATTGGTGGCAAGGGAAGCTGGAGCGCAGTGCTGAGGTGCTGATCCTCTTCAAATCCACTGAGGCGAAATTGAAGGCTTTGGAGAAAACCATTTTGGCAAACCATCCGTATGACACGCCAGAGTTTGTGGTGTTGCCGATCACAGCGGGGAATGAGCGGTATCTGGACTGGGTGACGGGGGCGGTGAAGTAGTCGTCAAAACTTTGCCGTGTAGAAGGGGACGTCGAACCAGAGTTCGTTGAAGTCGAATTGCAGGGTGGGTGGTTCGAACCCGGCCTGGACGAGATAGAATTGATTGCGCGTATGGAGCAGGCGGAGCATTTCATCGAACATCTCTTCTTCAAACGCCACGAGATGATAGCGCTTCTTGCGCAGCTTTGCGTGTTCCATCTGTCTGAGCAAATTCGCCATGGACTCCGGAGAACGGAGCATCACCCAGATCTCTGCCTCGTGGACTTTCACGGCGAGTTTATCGAGCTTCTGCACAGTGCATTCGCCGCATTCCACCCAGAGGATGGGGTTGAGCTGGTAGTCCAATTGCACCACACCGGGGATGAAAGGGATGTCCTCGTTATGCAGGTTGGGGCTGAGTTCGAGGCGCTCACGGAAGAGCAACACGTAGGCGAGGAGCTTCAGCACGACGTGTTCATCCGTCTCCAGATCGCTGCGACCAATGATGAGCTTCTCCGGCAGCTTGCGCTGCCAGTCATCACTCCGCAGATCAAAATTGAACTTGCTGCTCATGCCGTTCAGGGCAGCCGTTGTGCCATAGAAGCGGAGAGGCCGCAATGGGGTGTTCGTGGAGCGCGGGTTGACCTAATCAGCAGCAACCCTCGCTCCGGCTACTCCGCGATGCGCGCGCCGATAGGAGCCAGATCGGTGAGGCGATCCACCGGTTGTCCCGCTGACCAGCAGATGCCGCGCAGGGCGAGCACACGGAAGATCGGGTCATCGAAGGTCCAGTTGTAATGGCCAGGGATGCTCACGAAGACACGGCCGGGGCCGACATTGCGCGTCCACAATTGCGGACGGAGCTGGCCATCCTCCATGGAGCTAGCGAGGAGGTTCACGTTTTTCTCTTCCCCCCGGAAGAGCCAGTAGGATTCATCAATGAACTTCGCTTTCGTGAAGCTCGTCGCATTGAAACCCTTCGCCAGTGGATGCTCGGCGAACTGCAGATCGAGCGGACCATGGCGATATTTCAAGAGCGGTGAGTTCGAGGCGAGGCCGATGCGGCGAGCGAAAGCTTCGGCATCACCACGGGCTTCTACGGCCCAGTGGAAATAGACCGCGCCTTTGCCGCGCGCGAGGTAGCTGTCCAGCTCCTGGCCTTTGGTCTCATCCCATACGGGATTGTTGTTGAAGAAGCAGATGACATCGGCTTTCGCGAACTGTTCTGCGCTCGGCCATTTGTCGGCGGTGCTGACGGTCACGCCTTCGCTCATCGCGAGGAGCTTGGACCAGCGGCGTTGCCACATGGGATAATCATGCTCGCCTTTGCCATGATCTTTCGGTCCGGCGCAGAGGACGATGTGCATGGGTTTCATTTGGGCGGGCAATGGCTCACGACTGCTTAGCACAGCATTGAGTTCTGCACGAGAACGTGCGGGTGGAGCGCCGCCGATCTCGATGGGCGCGGGTTCCAGCGGTACGGTCAGAAGGAAGGTCATGAGGTCTTTCATCGCTGCTTCGCCGAGGCCTTTATCCAAGCCCTCGGGCATGAGGGAAATGGAGGAAGGCTTCACGCTCTTGATGGTGTTCTTGGCTACGCGAAGGGGTTGGCCGGTGGCGCTGCCGAGGGTCAATGCTTCTGCATTATCGCCCATGATGACGCCGGTGAGGACATCGCCATCTTTCAGTTCGATATTGAAGGCGGTGTGATCGGGATTGATGGCGGCGCTGGGCTCGCTGATGTCGCGCAAGACGCTGGCGTAGTCGCGATGGATCAGATTAGAGAGATCGGGGCCGAGCTTGCCTCCGACGCCACTGACTTGATGGCACTTGGAGCAAGCGGCTTGTTCACTGTGGAAGAGTTTTTGTCCACGCAACCAATTGCCGCCAGCGAGTTCAGGGACGACGCGTTCGGAGGCGAGTTTGACGGGTTCGACGGTGGGTTGTGCGCCGGGGAGGAAGAAGCGGCGGAGGGGGAAGGGGCGTTGCCGCTCATCGAGGCTTGTGCTCCAGTGCAGGGACGGCATCGAGGCTTGGGGAGAAGGTGTGATAGTTACATTAAATAACGCCCAGTCTCCATGCTCTGGGGTAATATGGTGGCTGTCCTGAAAGCGTCCGATGCTGACTCTCAAATGATGGCTGCGAGCGCCGCTCAGCTCAGATTTACTTTCGCCACCGCCTCGGAATTGAGTCGAGATATGAATCTGTTCTGAAGGGTAATCGTGATCCAACTTAGCACCCTGCTGAATCTCTGGTTGAAGCATGCGGTTGAGATCCAGTTGGGTGAGCAAAGTAAGAAATCCTCCTTTTGCTGAAGCAGCCCACAATTCCTCATGCGTTTTGCTTCCTTGCGTAAATGCTTTCGAGGCTTCGGCGTCTATATGCGGCAACCAGCCTTTCCAGTTGCTTTTGCCATCCGTTGATTTCCACTCGGCTTGCACGCCATTCATATCTGCCAGCACTTCGATCTGGTCGTAGGCGGCTTTTGTTTTCGAGCCGAGCTGGAGCTCGGCGCTCCGGGAGACGTTTGGTAGCTCCACGGCGTAGTTCACGGCAGCGGTGCGTGGTGGTGTGGTGAGCACGAGGGTGCGGTTGTCCGGTGTCACGTTCGCCGAAAGCACGGGGACGTTGTAGCGCGGGACGGCTTTTTGGTCTTTGATGACCTGATAGCCGGGCCACATGGCTTCGAAACGGTCGCCGGGCATCACGTATTTGCCTTGCGTGATCTTTGTTTCCTTGGCGAGGTTCTTCAAATTAGCCGGATTCAACGGACGGTCGAAGGCGACGCGGATCTCCGTCGGGCTCGCGCTGTAGGTGACGACGGGTTGTGGGGCTTCCTTGTCCGTGTAGGAGATCTGAAAGAGTTTGCCGATGCCGCTGGGGCCAGTGCCCCAATCCGGTTTACCGCTGTGCGTGGAGACAATGGCGTGGCCTTTCGGCGTGATGCAGATATCCGTGGTGAGCAGGTTCAGGCACGCGATGAGATGGTTCTGCGCCACGTAGCCCGACGAGGTCTTCACGAGCTTGGTGCGGTAGATCTTGCCGCGGGATTCACCGGTCATCAGCACATCACCTTCCCAGAATTTCGGGCCGAAGGCGGGGCCGCCGTTCACGCCGTAATTGAAATTGAAACCGCAGGTGGATTGATGCTGCGGCGCGTAATCGAACACGCTCGGTTCATCTACCACGTTCGGCAGGTGTTTGGGGTGACGCGGCGGGAAGCCGTAGTGGCGGTTCGGCTGGATGTGCAGGAGTTCATCGAAAGGATTGCCATTCGGCAGCCACGTCGCACCTTCCTGTTCGCTGGCGAAGAGATCGCCGTCCTTGTTGAAGTGCATCGCCACGGGGAAGCGGATGCCGGTGCAGATGATCTCGCGCTTGGAGAAATCCGGTGACACTTTCAGTACGGTGCCACGCTCGGATTTGAGATCGTAAGCGGCCACGCCCGTGTCTTTATCGATGAGGTAGCCGTTCGCGTAATTCGCAGTACCGAGCGCGAAGTAGATGTTGCCGTCCTTATCGAGCGCCACGCCGATAGCATCCACGTTCTGCGTGATCTCCTTCCAGCCGGTGGCCACGATGATCTCTTCATCCGCTTTATCATCGCCGTCTTTATCGATGATGAGCGAGAGCTTGCCTTTGCTGGGCACGAAGACGCCCTGTCCTTTTGCGTACCCGGGCGGCGTGAGGGCCATGCCGATGGGGCCGCGCATGGTGTTCTTATCCCAGAAAAGCGTGGCTTTGTCCTCAATGCCATCGCCATCGGTATCGGAAAGGATGTGGATGTGGCCGTTGTAACCGAGTGCGACGAGCTTGCCGTCTGCGCGGTACTGGATGCTGTTGATGTTTGGGATCTGGATGGGCAGTTCCTTCACGGTGAAGCCCGGCACGAGCATTTGCACAGGAGGCGGGTTCGCGACGATTTCCAAAGGACGGATGCCAGCGGGATCATCCGTGCTGGTGAGCGCGGCGTGTTTGGCGGTGAGGTAATTCTCCACCTTTGCACGATCACCACCGGAGAGGACGCGATTGAAGACGAGGACTTCAGCGATATCGCCGGAGTAAAAGCTCTGCACGGAAGGCAGATCGGCGGTGTTAGAGTAGGAGCGAGCGCCGATGACGAGTTCATCCATGGTCATGGCCTCGGCCTTGCGATCGCGACGACCATGATCCTGGCCATTCACAAATAGCCGCACGCCCCCCGTGCCCGTACCGAACTGGACGCTCAAGGTGTAGAAGCGGCCAAAGGGATAACCAGAGTTCAAAAGATTCGCTGCACCACGAAATCCAGCGCCTTCAGTATTTAAGACAGTGAACTGCTCACTGCCTTTGGAGCCGAGGTCCACATTCAAGCCGCTGACGTAATCATTCACGCCGCGCTTATTGAAGGCGAGGAAGCCGGGGAAGTAGCCGTTGTTGTTCTTAGGCGCGGCGACGATGAAGACGGTGGCATTCGTGAATGACCCGTTGAGATTTGCGGCACCGAGGAAGTCATCCTTGCCATCGAAGCGGAAGCTGGCGGAGTTCACGACGGAGAAAAAGCGCGGGCGGCTCTCCGTGATGCGCTGGGAGACATGGCGGCCCAAGCCCGAGCCATCGAACCACGTGTCCGTGGCGGTGGAGTTGTTGAGCGTGGGCAGCTTCAGCGCGGTGCGGGCGGCGTTCTGCTGCGCGGCATCCAGCCAGAGTTCGAGGCCCTCAGTGACGGTGAGTTTACCATCGGCCCATGGTTCCATGGCGGAGGTTGTATGAAGGGCGGCCAAAAGAAATGCCGACAGCAAGGCAGAGGAACTACCAGTTGTCCGGGCTAAGGGGTGCATGACGAAGGATTGAATACAAACTGGATAATCCCGCCAAGGAAGAAGGTGGAGGTGAGGGGGAAACCCAAGAATCTAACGCCCGACTTCTAGCGAAGAAACTGCAGGTAGTAGAGCTTCCTTATCCCGCGTGCGGGACTGCTACGGGCAGAAAAATCGCCGCACATGTGTGCGGCGATCTTGTTTAAATTTTAGCCTGCTTTGCTGTGCCCCAGGACGGACACGCTCCTGTTAGGCGGTGATTTCTTTTAGCGCGGCGCTGAAGGCGTCTACGGCATCTTCACCGAAGCCGACGAGGTAGACTACTTCGATGCCTTTGTTGTCGCTCAGGAAACGGGCGATCTCCTGCACGGCCACGCGGGTGGCCTGGTCCAGAGGATAGCCGAAATTGCCAGTACTGATGGCCGGGAAGGCGACGCTCTTGAGGCCGTAACCTTTCGCGAGCTTCAGGCTGTTCTGATAGCAGGAGGCGAGCATCTGGGGTTCGCCCTGATCGCCGCCTTTCCACACGGGACCGGCGGTGTGGATGACGAAACGGCAGAGGAGCTGGTGGCCGGGGGTGATCTTGGCTTCACCGCGTTCCACGCCGCCGAGGCCATGGCATTCGTCCACGAAATCTTTTCCAGCAGCGGCGAAGATGCGGCCCTCCAGACCACCACCGCCTTCGAGGCTGCGGCTGGCGGGGTTCACGATGGCATCGATGGCGAGGCGCGTAATATCCGCCTTGATGAGGGTGATGCGGGAGCCGGTGGCGGTCTCCAAAGTGGTGAGGGGCTTGATCTCTTCCGCTTTCAGGGCGGGTGTGCTGGGCGGAGGGGGCTGGCCGAAGGGGGCCTTGCGCTCACTGGAGATGCCACCACCGCTGCCCGCCATGCGGCGTTCGAGCTCGGCGATGATGTCCACGACGGCGGCGGCGGTTTCGCGCTCGACGCGGTCGATTTTCTGGCGATGTGCCTCGTAAACCTTGGCCAAACGATCAGCTAGCTCACCCATAAGTCAGAGATTTTGTTGGAGCCTTTAACCGGTGCCCACCGGTTGATGGGTGGGCGTGACGGGAAGTAGTTAACGCGATATCGGGGAAAGTTCAAAGTTCAAAGTTGCCAGCTATTAAACCGTCGGTAAGTCGGCTGCTGCAAAGAAGAGAGGGCGAGAGTGATAAGGGTTGCGACGAACCGCAGTTTTCCTTGTTTCCCGGCTGGGCATTTCTCCATAACATGTGCCGCTCATGAATATCATTGAGGAACTGCAGTGGCGCGGCTTGATCGCCGATCAGACGGATGCGGAAGGCCTGGCGAAACGCCTGGCTGAAAAGCCCATCACGCTCTATGCCGGTTTCGATCCCACGGCGGACAGCCTCCATGTCGGTCACCTGGTGCCGTTGATCGCCTTGCGCCGGTTCCAGAATGACGGACATTTCCCGATCGCTATCGCCGGTGGGGCCACGGGCAGCATCGGTGATCCGAGCGGTAAATCCGCCGAGCGTTCCTTGCTCACGAAGGAGATGATCCAGGCGAATGTGGATGCGGTGCGTCCGCAGTTGGGTCGCTTGCTGGATTTCGAGACGACGAAGAATCCGGCGAAGCTGTTGGACAATGCGGATTGGACGGCGCAGTTGAGCTTCCTCGATTTCCTCCGGGACATCGGCAAGTTTTTTACGGTGAACCAGATGGTGCAGAAGGAGAGTGTTCGTGCCCGCATGGAAGACCGTGAGGTGGGCATCAGTTACACGGAGTTCAGCTACCAGTTGTTGCAGGCGTTTGATTTTTATCACCTGAACCAGAAGTTCGATTGTGAATTGCAGATCGGTGGCAGCGATCAGTGGGGCAATATCACGGCGGGCATCGATCTCTTGCGCAAGAAGGGCAGCAAGTATGGTTACGGCGTAACGCTGCCGCTCATCACGAAGGCGGACGGCACGAAGTTCGGCAAGACGGAGGGCGGCGCGGTGTGGCTCGATCCGAAGAAGACGAGCCCGTACCAGTTCTTCCAATTCTGGATGAAGACGGATGACCGCGATGTGATCCGTTACCTGAAATTCTTCACGTTCTTGCCGCAGGACGTGATCGCGGATCTGGAAGCGAAGCACACGGCGAATCCGGGTGCGCGTGAGGCGCACAAGGCATTGGCGAAGGCGTGTACCGATCTGATCCATGGCGAGAACGCGACGCAGGAAGCAATCCGCGCGAGTGATATTTTGTTCGGCGGCAGTCTGGCGGGTTTGGCGGAATCCACGTTTAACGAGATCGTGGGTGAAGTGCCGACGAAGGAATTGCCTGCTGGGCAGTTCGCTGGTGCGGGTTCGACTTTGCTTGATGTGCTCGTCGCCTCCGGCCTCGCGACATCCAAGGGGCAAGCGCGCAAGGATGTGGAAGGCGGCGGTATCAATGTGAACAACGAGCGTGAGACAAATATCGCGCGCTTGCTCGTGGAGAATGATTTGTTATTCGGGAAGCATATCCTTTTGCGCAAGGGCAAGCGGAACTATGTGGTGATCACGGCGAAGTGAGTTTGTGGCGTTGGAGCGCGACCTTTAGGTCGCTTCAACGCGAATATTATCACGACGGGTGAAATATTTGAGGGCAGACAAAAAGAATCGGTGCTCATTCTGAACTCTGAACCATTTTTCACACGCTTGGCTGGTGGATGTTGAAGCGGCTTAAAAGCCGCGCTCCTAGCGCGTTGGATTGGCGGATGCATGAGTTGCATGCGAACCTTGATTTGCGTTCAATGTCATTGTGGTTTTTAACGTCAGATTACCTGCTATGAAGACGCTGCGTGTTTTTCTGGTTCTGATCGTGGGGGCGGTTTGTGCTCAGGCGGCGGAGTTGCCGGGCGACAAGCTGCTGGCGGAATATTTCCGCAAGGAGACGGCGAGGGTTTCGGAGGACACGTTTAAGGGGATCAAGACGTTGGAGGATTGGAAACGCGAACGTGCAGTGGCCAAGAAACAAGTGGAGGAGATGCTTGGCCTTTCGCCCATGCCAGAAAAAACCGATCTCAAGGCGAACATCACGGGGCGCATAGACCATGAGCAATTCTATGTAGAAAATCTCCATTATCAGTCCATGCCCGGTCTCTTCGTGACGGCCAATCTGTATGTGCCGAAGAATCTCACGAAGAAAGTTCCGGCCATCCTCTATGTCTGCGGTCACGGGCAGATGAAGACGAACGGGGTGAGTTTTGGGAACAAGACCGCGTATCAACATCACGGGGAGTGGTTCGCTCGGAACGGCTATGTGTGCCTGACGATTGATACGATCCAACTCGGAGAACTGGAAGGCATCCATCACGGCACGTATCGCGAGGGGATGTGGTGGTGGAATTCGCGGGGTTATACGCCAGCGGGTGTGGAGGCGTGGAACTCCATCCGCGGATTGGATTACTTGCAATCGCGTCCAGAGGTGGATGGCGAGAAGTTGGGCATCACGGGACGTTCTGGTGGTGGCGGTTACTCATGGTGGACGACGGTGCTGGATGAGCGCATCAAGGTCGCTGTGCCGGTCGCAGGCATCACGGATCTTCAGAACCATGTGGTGGATGGATGTGTGGAGGGGCATTGCGATTGCATGTTCATGGTGAATACGTATCGGTGGGATTACGCAAAGGTGGCGGCATTAGTAGCCCCTCGGCCCTTGCTCATCGCAAATACGGATAAGGACCGCATCTTCCCGCTGGATGGTGTGGTGCGGTTGCACAAAGACGTGGCGGCGATCTACAAACTTTACGGTGAAACGAATAATCTCGGTCTGCTCATCACGGAGGGGCCGCACAAGGACACGCAGGATTTGCAGGTGCCCGCGTTTCGGTGGTTCAACCGGTTTCTGAAGGGTGAAGAGCCCCTGATCAGCATGGCGGCGGAGAAGTTGTTCAAGCCGCAGGAACTGAAAGTTTTTTCCTCACTGCCAACGGATGAGCGGACAACGAAGATCCAGGACACATTCGTGCCGATGGCGAAGCCGCCGGTCCCCGTTGACAAGGTGGGGTGGGAGAAGCAAAAGGGCGAATGGTTGTCCGCATTGAAGGAGAAGTCATTCCGCGGCTGGCCCACGGAGTGGAGTCCGAACAAACCCGGCCTGCGGAATCAAACGGGTGCGGACACGATCAAGCTGATTCTTTGGCGATTCACCAGCCAGGAGGGTGTGGAGCTGCCGCTATATTGTATCGCCAAGGGCAATCACTTGGCGGCGCGCAAGGTGAAGCTCCAGGTGGTGGACGAGAAGGGTTGGGCCAATGTGCTGGCGGCATTCTCCGCGTATCAAGCGGGCAAGTTGGGGGATGAACTGGCGATCACGCCAGGTGTGAAACCGGACATGCTGGCGTGGATTAAGATGGTGGCGGATGTGGAGACAGATCTGACGGCAGTAGTGTTCCTGCCGCCACGCGGCATCGGCCCGACGATGTGGGATCAAGACAAGCGGGAACAAACACAGATCCGCCGTCGCTTCATGATGTTGGGGCAGACGCTCGATGGAATGCGTGTGTGGGATATCAAGCGAGCGTTGGAAGTGTTGCAGACGGAATTCCCGGATCGAACGGTGCAGTTGGTGGGTGAGCGCAATCAGGGGATCAACGCACTGTATGCGTCGTTATTTGTGAATGTGGTCAGTTCATTGGAGCTGATCGAGCCGCCGTCATCACATATGACAGGACCGGATTATCTGAATGTTTTGCGGTATCTGGATATCCCACAGGCGCTGGCGATGGTGGCGGAGAAGACGAAGGTGAAGGTCACGGATGGCAAACCGGAGGATTTCAAGTGGGCGACGGATGCGGCGAGCAAGCTGGGCTGGCCGCAGGGGCAGATAAAGTTCATCGATGCGAGAGCGGAGGCGAGGGAGAGGGCGAGGAAGGCGTTGGAATAGAGAGGCTGGGGGTTAGGGATGTGGCTGGCCAGTTTCACCACTGTTGGCGAGTGGATGTTGAAGCGGCATGAATGCCGCGCTCCAAGGGTCAGTTCGGCCTCCTGACCTCGGCGGCTACGGAGTTGGTTTTCTTTTCCTGTAACAAACGCGGATGGATGCTTAATGTGAGGGGACAAGCATTAACGTGTCCGATACGAGTCCATCTACCAAGGCGCCGTCGCTGTTCGTCACCACCCGCTGGTCGGTGGTGCTGGCGGCGCAAGACAAGGCGTCGCCGGATTCCGCGGCGGCCTGGGAAACCCTGTGCCGCACGTATTGGTATCCGCTCTATGCGTATGTGCGGCATCAGGGGCACAGCCCACATGATGCGCAGGACTTGACGCAGGAGTTCATCGCGCGGTTTCTGGCGAAGGATTATCTCAAAGCGGCGGATCGCGAGAAGGGGCATTTCCGCACGTTTCTACGCGTAGCTCTTAAAAGATTTCTCCTGAACGAATGGGATCGCGTGAAGGCCCTCAAGCGCGGTGGTGGACATGCGATTGTCTCTTTCGATACGGAAGTGGCGGAGGCGAAATATCAGACGGAGGCGCACGGCAAACCATCGGAGCAGGTGTATGAACGTGAGTGGGCCATGGCGCTGCTGCAAAAGACGATGGCGGATTTGCGCGGCGAGTATGAACGGGCGGGTAAGACGAATGAATATGAGCGTTTGAAGAATTGCCTGACGGCGGATCGCGGAACGATCAGTTACGGGCAGATCGCGACGGACTTGGGCATGAGCGAGGGGGCGGCGCGCGTGGCGGTGCATCGGTTGCGCAAGCGTTTTCGTGAAGTGTTCCGCGAGGCGGTGGCGGATACGGTTTCTGAAGCAACTGAAGTGGATGACGAAGTGCGTTATGTGGTGGGTTTGCTGAGCCAGGGATAACGTCATGAGATTTTTTGTAACAACGATGACAGGCCGCTTAATCACTAGGTAATGAGCGATACTGGTCATACAAAATGCCCGCGGTGCGGCAAGGAACTTACGGCGTCGGCGCCGGAAGGATTGTGCCCCGCCTGTCTGGCGGGATTAAATTTCGCTACAGAGACGAATCTGAGCGGCGCGGATATGAAGGACGCTCTGCCGCCGATGACGCCTGCGGAACTGGCTCCGCATTTTCCGCAGTTGGAGATATTGGAGTGTTTGGGGCGCGGCGGTATGGGGGTGGTTTACAAGGCGCGGCAGAAATCGCTGAACCGGATGGTCGCGCTGAAACTGATGGCGCCGGAGCGGGTGCAGGATGGGAAGTTCGCTGCACGCTTCGAGAAGGAGGCGCAGGCGCTGGCGGTGCTGAATCATCCGAACATCGTGACGGTGCATGACTTCGGACAGGCGGGTGGTTTCTATTTCCTGCTGATGGAGTTCGTGGATGGCGTGAACCTGCGGCAGCTCCTGCGCTCGCGTAAGCTGCAACCTGCGGAGGCTCTAGCCATCGTGCCACCGATTTGCGAGGCGCTGCAGTATGCGCATGAGCATGGCATCGTGCATCGGGACATCAAGCCGGAGAATCTGTTGCTGGCGAAAGATGGACGGGTGAAGATCGCGGATTTCGGCATCGCGAAGATATTGGGAAACCCAGCGGACAAAGACGAGAAAGCAGAAGACAAGGCAGCTGCTGATGGTGCCACACAGCACACGACGATGGGGACGCCGCAGTATATGGCGCCGGAACAGCGCGAGCATCCGCAGACGGCAGATCATCGGGCGGATATCTATTCGCTGGGCGTGGTGCTGTATGAGTTGCTGACGGGAGAATTGCCGGCGGACAAGTTGCAGCCCCCTTCACGCAAGGTGCAGATCGATGTGCGGCTGGATGAAGTGGTGTTGCGCGCACTGGAGAAGACGCCGGAGTTGCGCTACCAGACGGCGGGAGAGTTCAAGACACGGGTGGAGACGGTGACCGCAGGGAACAGTCCGTCCTCAAGTAAACACCCGACTTTAATCAAACAGGCCCGTGGCCGTTACACTTCGCCGGAGTATCTGGCCACGCCGGGGGGAGGATTTCTCAAGCACGAGGGCAAAGGAGAGCTTTCGCTTTATTCGGATCATCTGATATTTGCTGCCTCCGGGAAGCGGACCAGGATTCCTTTTGATTCATTGCGGCAACTGGCCGCTGCTCGCGGGCCCAGATGGACGAGTCCCGCGGGGCACCAATACCTCTCGCTGATCTATGACGATGGCAGCCGCAAGAGGCACCTGTTGTTCATGGCCGGGGAAGGAATCTTCAAAACCGCTGCGGATACGGAGGATGACGCGGCGGACTGGATCGCGGCGATCCAGGCAGCGGTCTTGGAGAATGGGGGCAAGGCGTTGATCGTTCCAGAAGGCGGTCCTCTTGTGGTGGCGGCTTCGCCTGGGCTGACAGCCTTCATCCTGCTCCCGTTCTTTGTTTTGGCGGTTTTCGCATGGTTGTTACCGCTTATGCCGGGCCCGCGACCGGGATCGGGGCATGATTCCAATAGGTGGGTTCATTTGGGGCCGCTGCTTGCATTATTGGCTGGAGCTGGTGCCGCGCTGCTATTTTTCTCCCGCCGTACCAGACGGACATCAGGGAAAGGCAAAGTCAATGGCAGTCAAGCCCGGGGGAACGCGTCAGAAGCGGGGACGGCATCTACGCCCCCAGCCGGTTTGGCGAAGGAAAGAGCCTCTAGAAACACCAGTGTGGGGAATCATGCAGGCAAGGTGATCTTCTACGTGAGTGTGATCTTGGGGGTGCTGCTGATCGGAATGTTGCCGTTCCGTTTCAATCGTGATTCGGCCTATCTTCTTCTGGTTGGGGTTTCCCTGATGTTTTCGATTTTCGCCGGGGTGATGATGGAGAGGAGGTGGCGCCGGGCGATCACCTCACAAGATCTGAACAGCATTGAGCTATGGCAGGCGCGTTTCAAGGCGTTGTCGGTGGTGGCGTGGATATTGTCATTGCCGGTGATCGGATTCGGCATCTTCTTTCTCGTGAACGTGCTGTCTGAAAAAGGCGGATGGAATCCGGCAGTGTCCGAGGCAGTGCTGGTGCCGTTGACATGGCTGGGGATGCTATTCCTGCCGTGGGCGGGAGCGAGGTTGAGCCGTGTGGAGTCGAATCCGCCGGAGAAATCGCGGGGCAGCGGTGGCGGAGGTGCCTTCGTGTTGCGGTTGGTGATCTTCCTCGTGTTCATCGCGGTCTTCGTGAATGTGGCCTCAAAGACGCGGGAACACGCGGAGACGGACTGGCGTGAGGCACAGAAGCAGAAGCTGGCGCAGGCGATGTGGTCACCGATGTCTGAGCGCAAGATCAATGAACCTCCCTTTATCGCGCATCTGCCAGACGGCCGCCGGTTGGAACTGCTGGCGGTGCGGTTGCCGAAGACGGATAAGAGTGAGGCTTGGTGGAAACCGGATGGGTCACCTTCCATTTATGGTGGGGACGTGCAGATGGAAGGGACATTGACCTCGTCCAACGGAGTTTTGGGTTTGGTCAGGATCGAGCCGAGGTTTCAAACGCTATCAGACAATATGGCCTCCTTTCCGGATGGCTACAGGATGGTGCTTAAGAATGGTGTGCGGCAACCGACGGGTGAGCTTTCCGTGATGCACTTCGACCGGGTCGTGGGCGATGGGGAGACGGCCAGCCTGTTTGTGAGGGTGGGGGTGCGGGATTGGGACACGTTGCTGGTGATGGAGGCGGGTGTCGGAGGCTATCTGAAGGGAGGAGCCGCACGCAGACAGTGGGAGTTTTCCGAGACATCGAACGGTAACCTCAAAGTATCCACTAAAAACCTGATGAAGCAGGAGGGGATGGAGTATTCATTGGTGGCCATCGGCAAGGATGGGAAAACATATCGCCCCAATTTGATCCAGGAAACGAAGGCGACCGGGAAGGCGTGGAGCGAGTATGAGGCGGGTTTCGATTCCGGGGGCATGACGGATGCCTTAAAGCTCAGCGAGGTGAAAGAGGTGCGCTGGCGGGCACGAACTTTAGATACGGTGGAGTTCCGGAATGTGTCGCTGAAGCAGGGAAGAATCACGCAGGTGGAGGTGAGGGATTTGGGGACGGATCTAAGAACAAGGGAGGAAGCAGTCCGCAGAGATGCTGATAATACCAAGGTGCTTCTGGGCACAGCCAGCCTGATCCAGGCCAAGGCCGATGGCCTAAGCTGGCGCTGGCGGGTGAACAAGCAGCGGTCCGCGCGGCTGCTCTTTGGCCTTACCGATAGCGACCTTAATGGCGTGCTGGGAACAATCGTGCCGGTATCGCTCCGTGAAAATGAAGTGGTGAATGGTGATTGGAGCGTGGAGAAGGACATTTTATTGACGACGATCAAAACGGGTGATTCCAGCCAGGTGAAGCTTGAGGAGAAATCCATCTCACCGCTGGCGAGATTTCAGCAGGCGGCGAGCGTTGGCACTACCTTGGAAAGCTGGCAGCAAATCACCAGCCAGACTCAACCGATCACGCTCAGCAGCACCTATTATCAGACGCTGTGGGAAGCCGAGGTGGTCAGATTTTCTGCGGATGGAAAAACCAGATCACCCCGTAGATTGCGCGTGGTCGTACGTTTGGCTGACCCGGATGAGGCGGAAAACATCGAGGTTTTGCAAGATAGTGATCCAGTGAAGGAGGTCCGGGCGATCGAGAACAAAGGAATAGTTTCCATGGGGCAAGCGATGGATACGGCGAGCAAATCGATAGCACTCCGTTCGGTGACCAATAGCTCTGGAGCCATCAGCTTGATGAGCAGGACGGCGCTGTTGCCGGGGGAGATTCTTCAACCGGTTTTGCGGTTTGAAGATGGCCGATTGGAGCCCGGCAGCGTCACCTATTTTGTCATCAAGCGTGAGAGGTCCGATTATGATACGCTTTCGCTAACGTGGCAGCCTTTTCCGGGCTTGGCACCGGAGTTGGAGTTGGCTGCGGTTGAACAGATCCGGGAACGGTGGACCAGCAACAACATCATACTCCCACCCGGGCAGGCATCGCGGGTATTCACGGTGACCAATGCCGAGGGGGTCTTGATCCACGGCGAGGTGAATTTCAAGCGTAGTCATTCCGTTGTCGGGGAGACAAATGCGGCTGCCAGTCTGGTTTTCGAGAAGACCTCCGGGTTCGGCCAGTCTCTCATGTTGCATTTTTATAATGGGAGCATTCCGGAGGGGTATAAGTTAGTGGCTAACGGGGTGATTCCAGAGAGCCTTAGCGGAGATACGCATACGCATGTTAGCAAGGGAATCCATGGTCAAATGGGGACTTTTTCATGGAGTTTGCGCCCGCGAAGAAGTTTGACCAGAGACGAGTTGTTACAGAGGGGTGGATTCATGGGTGCAGGCGGATTTGCTGAAGAGGCGGCCCGCCAGATCAACAATCGCGGTGCCAAAGGCCCGATTGTGGTGCGACCGGGAAAACCCATTGAGCTGTTCTCCGTCACCAATTCCGCCGGGGAAGTTTTCAAAGGCTCACTCGAACTTGTGGGGAACAAGCCATAGGCAGTCAGGCATGGTTGCTGATATGGGCGTAAAAAGAGCGGCGGCCGAGGTGGCCGCCGCTCTTGCTTGATTGCGGTATGCGTTGAGGAATGGCGCAGTGGCAGGGCATTTGCGCATATTTGCCGATTGCGCGGAAACAGCCGCTTATTAGTATCCAGCTTGTGAACTCCCTGATGACACGTCTGGCGAGTGTTTTGGCCATCGGTTTGCTGCTGGCCGTGAATCAAATTTCCCTGGCTGCTGAAGGGGCCACTACGGCGTCCAAGCCCACGGAAAATTCCTTGGGCATGAAGTTTGTCGCCGTCCCGGGCACCAAGGTGCTGTTCTGCATCTGGCCGACGCGCGCCCAGGACTTTGAAGCCTTTACCAAGGCCAAAAACATAGACCGCAAGTGGGCTGAGCCCGCCCTTGGTCCCACGCACCCGGTCGTCAACGTGTCGTGGAAGGATGCCAAAGACTTTTGCGCGTGGCTGACGGAGCACGAGCGCAAAGCGGGCAAGATACCGGAAGGCTCCTACTACCGCCTGCCGACGGATGAGGAATGGAGTGTGGCTGTCGGCATCGCGGACAAGGAGCAAGGCGCGACGCTGACGGACAAGATGTGGTCCGTGAAGCTCTACCCATGGGGAGAGGATAAACGGCCGCCAAAAAACTTCGGCAACTACCTTGCGGAATGGATGGTCGATGATTTTGAGAAGACCTCGCCGGTGGGGAGTTTCAAGCCGAACGCTTTCGGTCTCTATGACATGTCCGGTAATGTCGCGCAGTGGTGTGAGGGTCTGCTGGATCCAAAAGCAACGGACCGCCGCCTGATCCGAGGCTGTTCGTGGAATCGCTCTGGTCATCCTTACAGTTGGTCCAGTTACCGTGCCCACGGGGATCTGGATCACTGGAGCGATGACCGTGGCTTCCGTGTGGTGCTGGCCAAGGAACCATTGCCTGACAAACCTTAATTTCCTGACATGCTATGAAGACATCCATCGCTTTCGCCGTCGCCCTGATGTTAGTGGCTTTGATTCCTGCGCAAGGGGCTGATCCAGAGCCCAAGGTGTTCCATGATCTTTCGGTCAAGATCGGCAAGAAGACGGCGGACAAGGTGTTCGAGATACCGGTCCCCAAGTCGAGGGTGCAAAACTGTTCTGATACCGGGACGGCTTATGAGTATCGTGTCACGGGCACATTGACGGTGGATACCTCGGTGATCGGCGGGGATTTGCCGCCCAAGGTGACGGTGAGCGGATTGGACCGGCGTATCACGGGGAAGCTGGAGGCGGAGCGTCAGGCAACACTCCGGGTGAAACTGGCCATCAAAGCCAAGCCGCAGAAGGACAAGACGAAGCCACCCGTTTACGAGTGGGTTTTCGAGGGCTTCACGCTGAAGGACGAGAAGGCGAATTGCAAATAGCGGTGCGGTGGGGTGATGGACGCAAACCCCGACTAAAACGCCGGGGCAAGGAGGCGCAGGATTATTAGCCACGGATCAACACGGAAGCACACAGATTGGGGGAAAGAAAACAGGCGACTAGAAGGTCGCCTGTCTGGTTTTGTGATTGGGGGAGACTGGACAGGCGGTGGCGCCTGTCCCACTACATTGCGTGACGGGCGAGGGCGCCCGTCCGACTATGGCAGGTGAGGCGTCTGCTCCACTTCGGCTTACTTAGGATTCGCTGCACCCCAGCCGCGGACGAAACCGATGCATTGGGCGATGTCGGGCACGGAGTTGTCCCAGTTGTATTCGTATTCGATGGAGATGTTGCCGTCGAATTTCTGGCGGCGGAGTTCGGCGAGCATGTCGCCGATGCCGGTGATGCCGGTGCCGAAGATCATGTCGTGGTTGCTGGGCCCAAGGGCGCCACGGTCTTTCATGTGGAGGCTGATGATGCGGCCTTCGAGGAGCTTGATGGCGTCGATGGCCTTGAGGCCGGAGGTCTGCCAGTGGCCGACATCGGCGGCGGCACCAATGCGCTTGTCGCGGTTCTTTACGAGGTTCAGGACGTATTCGGGGTTCCAGATCTTGTAATCGGTGTTTTCCACCTGCTGGCCATCCGGGCCTTTCTTGAAGCGCTTGGCGTGCTGGTGGAAGCCGACCTTGATATCGTATTCCTTCACCATCTTCTCAATCATGTCGATGGAGCCATCGGATTCCGTGGTGATGGCGTAGAGGCCCATCTTTTTGGCGAACTCGAAGACCTTGCGAGCACCGGCTTCGTCATTCGGGATGGGGACGACGCCGTAGTTCACGACTTTGATGCCGTGTTTCTTGAGTTTCTCTTTTACGAGGTCGAGGATTTCGTCCGGAGCGTTGTGATTGCAGAAGGCGTCGGGGCGTTCCTTGCTGAGTTTGTGATTGGGGTAGAGCTCGATGACTTTGCCGCCGGTCATTTCGGTCTTTTCAATGGCTTCGAACAGGGTGAAGCGGTTGAAGCTGTAGGCTTGCACGCCCACGGCGAATCCGCCGGTGTGGTATTCAGCGGGGATGGGGTTGGCGGCTAAGGTGAGGCTGGCGGGAAGAACGGCCAGCGCGGCGATCAGGGACAACAAGGCGCGTTTGGTGAACGGGGATTTCATGGGGGATGTGATAGCGGGTAAGGGCTTGGGGAGCAATGATGAATGAAGAAGGAGCTGGGGAAACATCGAACATGAGAGGGAGGAGGTTAGGTCTGCCTCCTGATCCCGCATGCGGGACAGCTACGAGAGAGGAATCGAGGACGACGACGAGGTCGAGGGACGATTTCGATTATTAGGGGGTGCTTGCGGTCTGGTGGGGGACGGGCGATGATGGGGCGTAGCGGAAAGTATTTGAAATGGCGAATCATGCAGGATTGACGGCGGCGGACCCGGCGTATGCGAAGAAGCGCTCCACTTGGGAGGTGCTGAAACGGGTGGCGGTGTATCTAAAACCTTATCGGGCTTTGTCGCTGGCGACGATCGCCTGTGCGTTGCTGACGGTGCTTTGCTCGTTCGCGTATCCGAAGCTGACGGAGTATATCATCGACCATGTGATCGGTGGGAAGCGAGGGGATCTGCTGGTGCCGTCCATCTTGGCGTTGTTGGGGGCGTTTGTGTTGCGGGATGTGTTCGATAGTATCCGTATCCGCATCAACAATATCTTGGAGCAGAATGTGGTGTATGACATGCGGCGGGAGGTTTATGGGAAGTTGCAACGGCTGCCAGTGGGGTATTTCGATCAGCGGGCTTCGGGGGATCTGATGACGCGGGTGATCGAGGATGTGAATTCCGTGGAGCGAGTATTGATCGATGGCACGGAGCAGGGGGCGGTAGCGATCCTGAGCATCTTTGGCGTTTTGGGCATCTTGTTTTATACGAATCCGACGCTGACTTGGCTGGCGTTGATACCCATTCCGCTGCTTTCGGCGGGGGCGCTGTGGTATACGCTCACGGCGCACAAGCGGTATCGGGTGCAGCGGGAGGCTTCGAGTGCAATGAATGCCTTGCTGATGGATAACTTGCAGGGTATCCGGCAGATCAAGGCGTTCGGGCGGCAGGAGCACGAGGATGTGCGGTTTTCAGAGCGGGCGGAGAAGCTGCGGGAGGGGACATTGCTCATCATGCGGGCATGGGCGAATTATTCGCCAGCGATGAAGTTTGTGGCGTCGGCAGGGTCGGTGCTGGTGTTGTGGTATGGCGGGAATCAGGTCTTGAACGGGCAGATGACGGTGGGTGAGTTGGTGAGCTTTCTCCTGTTCCTCGGGTTGTTCTATGATCCGGTGAATCGTTTGCATGGGCTCAACCAGATGATGCAGGCCGCGCGCGCGGCGGGTGAACGAGTATTTGATATTCTCGATACGCCGCTGGAGCGGTCGGCGGCGGAGAAGTTGGGTAAATTGAAGGAACCGGTACGGGGTGAGGTGGTTTATGAAAGGGTGACGTTCAGTTATGGACCGGAGAAGGTGGTGCTGAAGGGCGTGAGCTTGCATGCGAAGCCGGGGCAGATGATCGCCTTAGTGGGGCCGACGGGTGCGGGGAAGTCCACGATTGTGAATCTGTTACCGGGTTTCTATGAGGCGACGGGCGGGAAGATCACGATCGATGGGCAGGATGTGAGCGGCATCTCGCTGGAGTCATTGCGTGAGCATATCAGTGTAGTGAGCCAGGAGGCGTTTCTCTTCAATGGGACGATTCGCGAGAACATTCTTTATGGACGCTTGGAAGCGACGGAGGCGGAGCTGATCTCGGCGGCGAAGGCGGCGAATTGTTATGAGTTCATCAGCCGGTTGCCGGAGGGATTCGACTCCAAGGTGGGTGAGCGCGGGGTGAAATTGAGCGTGGGCGAGAAGCAGCGGGTGAGCATTGCGCGGGCTTTGTTGAAGAATTCACCGATCATCATTCTGGACGAGGCGACGGCGTCCGTGGATACGGCGACGGAGAAGCTGATCCAGGAGGCGTTCGAGCATCTGATGGCGGGGCGGACGAGTTTTGTCATCGCGCATCGCTTGAGCACGATCCGGAATGCGGACCAGATTTTGGTCTTGCGGCACGGGGAAATCATCGAGCGCGGGAACCATGAGGAGTTGCTGGATGCGGGCGGGCTCTATGCGAAGCTGGCGCGGATCCAGGATACGCGGTCGATCGAGGAAGGCTTCGAGAAGCTGGAGTCGGTTGCACCGACGGGCCAGTAGGCAATGAGTTTCAAGTTTTCAGTGGGAAATGGCGCAGTCAGGACATGGGTAACACTAGGAAGATGGGAGGCTTCTCCAAATGTGAGAAAGCCGCAGCACCAGTCTTTTTCAATTTTGAGAACAGGGGATAAGGGGTGCTAAATTCTTGTGACATGCACGGTTTGCCGTTGCCAAGTGTCCTGTTGCTGGCTAGACAGTGCGCCACATGAACATTTTTTGGGGTAAAAATTTCAAGGTAACCACACTTTCACTGGCTCTTTCAGCAGGTCTTTTCGCGACGCAGTCTTTCGGTGCGGCGCCTGAAGTGGAGAAGATCATGGCGGATGCGGCTAAAGGTGATGCGAGGGCGCAGACGCAACTGGGTATCCTCTATTATCAAGGGCAGGGAGTACTCCAGCATTTCGGTGATGCGGCCACGTGGTTCAAGAAAGCGGCTGAGCAGGGCGAAGTGGTGGCGCAGCGCGTATTGGGTATCATGTATTTCCGTGGTCAGGGTGTGGCGGTGGATAATGCGCAGGGTTTGAAGTGGCTGACGCTGGCGGCGGAAGGTGGCGATGCGACGGCGCAAACGGAGGCGGCATACTACTACGTGAATGGTGGCGCAGGTGTGGAGAAGGATTACGCGAAGGCGGCGAAGTTTTACCGGAAGGCGGCGGAGCAGGGTGTGGTGCTTGCGCAGCGTAACCTCGGTGTGATGTATCTCAAGGGTTGGGGCGTTAAGCTGGATTACACGGAAGCGGCGAAGTGGCTCGGCAAGGCGGCGGAGAAAGGTGACGTCCAATCACAGAACGAACTTGGCTGGTTGATGTCCTCCGGTCTCGCGGGCAAGCAAGATCCTGCTGAAGCGGTGAAGCTCTTCCGACAGGCGGCGGAAAAAGGCGAGGCCACAGCACAAAAGAATTTGGGCATCCTCTACTTCTTCGGCAACGGTGTGGAGAAGAATGACACGGAGGCGAAGAAGTGGTTCACGAAAGCAGCGGAAGGGAAAAATCCGCAAGCGTATTACTACCTCGGTCTCATGAACGCGCGCGGTCGTGGTGGCGAGACGAACATGGTGGCGGCGGTGGAGAATTACAAGAAGGCGGCGGAGCTGGGTGACATCACTTCACAGAACGAACTGGGCTGGATGTATGACACGGGTTCCGGTGTGAAGGAAGACGACAAGCAGGCGTTCACCTGGTACTCGAAGGCGGCTGAAGGCGGGTTGGCGATCGCGCAACACAACCTCGGTGTCATGTATGCGAACGGGAAGGGCGTGGCGAAGAATGAAGCTGAGGCATACAAGTGGTACTTGAAGGCGGCGGAGCAAGGTCTCGTCCGTTCCCAGAACGAAGTGGGCTGGATGCTGGACCAAGGCAAGGGTGTGACGGCGGATCAGAATGCGGCGCTGGTGTGGTTCCAAAAAGCGGCGAACGCAGGACTGGATCTGGCGCAATATAACTTGGGTGTGTTCCTGGCAAACGGCAAGGGAACGCAGAAGGACTTGGTGGAGGCGTACAAGTGGTTCAATCTGGCGGCATCCCAAGGCAACACGAACGCGGTGAACAATCGCCAATTTGTTTTGCAACAGTTGAAACCTGAGGAAGTGACCGAGGCTCAAAAACGGGCATCGGCTTTCCAAAGTGACTTGGAAAAGCGCAGCAAAAAATAGCTGGTTCTAGGGGTTTTCACTCATTTTTATCTGCGGGAAAGGCCCAGTTTTTGCTGTTTGCATTACTGATTTGTATCGTAGTTGGAACGGTATAAAAAAGCGTGTCCCATTCCTAACTTGACATTTTGCAACGTGTTAGGCAGAAAAGATGCGCAAAGTGAGAGAGTAGCACCAATAGTCCCATGAAAAACAAGCTGTTTACAGGGCTGGTTTTGTCGTCTCTGGCGACAAGCCTCGCGGTAAATCAGGGTCACGCGAATCCTTTGGGGGGGACCGTCGCGGCGGGTAATGCGACGATTACCGGCGAGGGAAGTGCGCTGACCACGATCAACCAGACGAGTCAAACTGCCGTCATCAACTGGCAGGATTTTTCCATTGGTCTGGGCGAGATCACGCGCTTCATTCAACCAGGTGCCGACTCTGCAGTGCTGAACCGTGTACTCTCCGGTTCACCCTCCCAACTGTTGGGTACGCTCCAGGCGAATGGGCAGGTGTATCTCATCAACCCGAACGGTATCTTCATCGGGTCGTCGGGTCAGATCAACGTGAATACGTTCGTGGCCTCCACGCTCGATATCGCAGACAGCGCCTTCCTTTCTGGTGGCAATATGCAGTTCCTCGGCAGCACGACGGCTGGCATCGAGAACTTGGGTACGATCAACGCCCTCGGTGGCGACATTTTCCTTTTCGGTCACACGGTCAAAAACTCCGGTACGATCAACGCGAGCGGTACGGCTGGTCTCGCGGCGGGCATGAGCATCGAACTCCGGCAGCAGGGTAATGAACGTATTGGTGTGTTGCTCGGTAACACGGCAGCTCCGACGGAGACGGGTGTTGATAACCAGGGCTTGGTCCAGGCGACTTCTGTGGAAGTGAACGCGGCGGGTGGTAACATCTACGCCGTGGCGATCAACAACGGCGGTACGGTTCGTGCGCAGCCGACGTTGGTGATGGAGGGCGGGAAGCTGGTCTTGAAGTCGGTCGGCGGTACGGTGATCAACTCGGGCACGTTGGATGCCTCGAACGCGGATGGCAAGGGTGGCGATATCGTGGTGGCGGGTGACAAGGTGGGTATCATGGACGGCTCGGTGGTGAATGCGAGCGGTTCAACGGGTGGTGGCACGGTGAAGATCGGCGGTGGCTTCCAGGGCAATGACGCCTCGGTGGTGAATGCGAGCAAGACTTTTGTGGGAACGGGCGCCCAGATTTTGGCGGACGCGACCACGGTGGGTGATGGTGGTACGGTGATCGTCTGGTCTGATGAGGTGACGCGTTTCGGTGGTAGCATCTCGGCCAAGGGTGGTGCGCAGGGTGGCAATGGTGGTTTTGCAGAGGTATCCGGCAAGGAATACTTGCAGTTCACGGGCGGTGTGGATCTTCGGGCTTCTGCCGGTATCACGGGGACGTTGCTCTTGGATCCGCGTAACATCCAGATCTTGGATGGTAACATTGATCCGGTATCGGCCAATGATGCATTTGCAGAGAATGCGACTTTGAATGTCATCTTCGACTCCTCTGACATTGAAACGTTGTTGAACAGTGCCAATGTGACCTTGCAGGCGAACAACGACATCACGGTGGACAGTGACATCGTGGCGACGGCGGGTGCGTTCAGCCTGCAACTTCAAGCGGGCCGTAACATCTTCATCAACCAGAACATCACGGTCCTTGGCAGTTTCACTGCCATTGCAAATGATACCACGGCCATCTCCGCAAACCGTGTGGCTGGTGCTGGTGCCATAACCATGGCGGGCACGGCCACGCTGTCTGCGGCTGGAAATGTGACCCTTACACTGGATACCCTCTCCACTTCGGGAGATATCACGGTTTCCAAGATCGATGCGGGCGGCTCGGTTTTCATCAGCAATAACGGTACGACGGCGGGCAGTGATGTCCTTATGGCGGATGCCGGCTCATTGATTACGGTGGGTGCCGGTCAGGCGCTGGGGGTTCGCGCGGTCACTGGGGACATCGGCACGGGAGCCTTTCCGTTGGTGGCGCAATCTTCGGGAGCTTTGATGGCATTTGAAGCTGCTGCCTCCGGCAACATCTTTGCGTTTGTCCGGGATGCCGTCAATGTGGGTGGTGCCTCGGGGTTCATCAGTGGTATCTCGGCTGGCGGCACGCTCAGTCTGACGGCCCAAGGTAACATCACCCAGAACGAGCTGATCACCGCCTCCGGTGCGGCGACTTTCACGGTGGATACGGCCAACCCGGCGGATGTGCTGCTGGGATCGCAGGCCAATAACTTTGGCGGGACGCTCACGATCCAGGAAGCCAACGGCGGACTTTTGCAAGATGTGGCGGTTCGTAACGTCAATGCGGCTCCAGCTTACCCGGTCATTACAACGACGGGTACGTTGCGTGATCTGACACTGATTTTCGATAATGCCAACCTGACCCTCCCGGCGACGACGATCACGGGTAACTTGGTAGCGACTTCCGGCACGGGCTCAATCGCTCAGAGCGGTATCTTGACGGTTCCAGGGACGACGACTTTGAGCGCTGGAACGACTATCACCTTGGGCTCGGCGAACGAGTTCACCGGTGCGGTGGCTTCGACCTCGGCGGGTAACACGACTTTGGTGGATGCGACGGCGATCGTGTTGGGCACCTCTTCGGTGGGTGGCAACCTTTCGGTGACGGCTGGTACGGGTATCACTCAGACGGGCGTGTTGACGGTGACGGGTGCGAGCACATTCACGGATACGGGTGCGGATCAGGACATCGTCCTGACCCAGGCCAACCAGTTTGGTAGCACGGTGAATGCGAGCGGCCTGAACGTGAGCATCACGGAAGCGAACGGCTTGGTGATGGGTAACGTCACGGTGGGTGGTAACCTGACGGTATCCGTCACGGCGGGCGACATTACGAGCACGGCGGGTGGTACGGGTATCGATGTGGCGGGCACGAGCAGCTTCACGGCGAGCGGTGCGGGAGTGAGCATCACGTTGGATAACACGAGCAACGACTTCACCGGTGCGGTTTCCATCAGCGGACCGGGCGGTCTGGCGAATGTGTCCATCTTCGACTTGTCGGCCTTGGTGCTGAATGCGGTGTCTGTCACGGGCAACCTGACGGTCACGGCCACGGGCATCACCCAGAGCGGAGTGATCACGGTGGGCGGCGCGACCACCTTGGACGGCAATGGTTCAGCCATCGACCTCGGTACGCAGAACAACAACTTTAACTCCGTCACGGCTTCTGATGCGACCAACCTCTTCCTGGATGATGTCAATGACATCGTGCTGGGTGCGATCACGATCTCGGGCAACCTGACGGTGGACAGCGGTCTGACGGGAGCGGGTGTGACGGGTAGCATCACACAGACGGGTGCCTTGACCATTGGTGGCACTTCCACCTTCACGGTGAATGGTGCGAATCTCTCGGACGTTCTTCTCGCCAGCGCGGCGAATAATTTTAGTGGAGCGATCACCGTGGCTGAGGCTGGTGCTGGTAACATCCAAGACATCGCCATCCGCAACATCAATGCCGCAGCGGCTTATCCCACGATGCCGACGGGTCTGCGCAACCTGACGCTAATCTTTGACAACGCTGCCATTGACCTGCCGGCCACGACTCTGACGGGAACCCTGACGGTGACGGCTGGTGGTGCGATCACAGACAGTGGGGACTTGCTGGTGACTGGTGTGACGACGCTGACGGCCGGTAACGCGAACAATATCACGCTAAATAACAATAATAACTTCAGCACGGTAAGTGTGGTGAGCGGTAATAATGTGGTGCTGAACGACACGGGCGCGATTGATTTGGGCGCTTCTACCATCTCGGGCACATTGAATGTGACGGCCGCTGGCTTGATCTCAGACAGTGGCAACCTCCTCGTGACCGGAACGGCGACTCTGGCGGCCGGAGGGACCATTACTTTGGACAGCGCAGGTAACGACTTCAATACAGTGAGCAGCACGGCTGGCGGCAATGTAACGTTGGTGGATGTGGACAACATCGATCTGGGGGCCTCAACAATAGGCGGCGGTTTGACGGTGACTGCCGCAGGGGCGATCACCGACAGTGGTGCCCTGACGGTAACGGGCCCGACGACGTTGACGGCAGGAGCAGCGAACAACATCACGCTGGATAACGCGAACGACTTCGGCACGGTGAGCGTGGTGAGCGGCAACAATGTGTTGTTGGTGGATGTGAATGGCATCAACTTGGGTGCTTCGACGGTTTCGGGAACTTTGGGGGTCACGGCGAACGGCCCGATCACGGACAGCGGTGCGCTGGTGGTGACGGGGGCGGCAACCTTGGCAGCAGGAGCGGCGAACAACATCACGTTGGACGATGCGAACAACTTCAGCTCGGTGGGCATCACCTCGGGCAACAATGTGGTGTTGAATGACATCAACGCGATCGCTCTGAATGCCTCGACGGTGTCGGGGACGTTGTCGGTGACGGCGGTCGGTGCGATCACGGATAACGGAGCGCTGGTGGTGACCGGTGCGGCGACCTTCACGGCCGGTGCGGCGAACGATATCACCTTGGATAATGCGAACGACTTCAGCTCGGTGGGCATCACCTCGGGCAACAATGTGGTGTTGAATGACATCAACGCGATCGCGTTGAATGCCTCGACGGTCTCGGGGACGTTGTCAGTGACGGCGGCAGGAGCGATCACGGATAACGGAGCGCTGGTGGTGGCCGGTGCGGCGACCTTCGCGGCGGGTGCGGCGAACAACATCACCCTGGATAATGCGAACAACTTCAACTCGGTGGGCATCACCTCGGGCAACAACGTGACGTTGAATGACATCAACACGATCGCCCTGAATGCCTCGACGGTCTCGGGTACATTGACGGTGACGGCGGCGGGCGTGATCTCAGACAACGGAGCGCTGCTGGTGACGGGAGCGACGACGCTGACAGCGGGTGCGGCCAACAACATCACGCTGGATAACGCGAACAACTTTAGCACGGTAAGCGTCGTGAGCGGCAACAATGTGTCATTGAACGATATTAACGCGCTCGACCTGGGTGCTTCGACCATCACCGGCACGCTGACGGTCACTACTGCGGGTGCGATC
Source organism: Verrucomicrobiia bacterium (assembly GCA_036405135.1). Classification (NCBI taxonomy): domain Bacteria; kingdom Pseudomonadati; phylum Verrucomicrobiota; class Verrucomicrobiia; species Verrucomicrobiia bacterium. The sequence continues at coordinate 46,803 of DASWYF010000028.1, forward strand.
ACGGACAGCGGTGATGTGACGGTTGGCGGAGCGACCAGTCTGACGGCAGGTGCGGCCAATGACATCACGCTGAACTCCGCAGGTAACGACTTCAACGCGGTGACAGTAGTGAGCGCTGCGAATGTCACAATCGTGGATGTGGACGACATCACGTTCTCAGCCAGTTCCACCCTGGCTACTGTGGCGATCACCGGTACGGCGATCACTCTGCCTTCCAGCATCACTACTACGGCTGGGCAAACTTACACAGGAGCGGTGCTCATCGGTTCGGACATGACGTTGAGCAGCACGGGTGGTGGCAACCTGACCTTCACCTCTACGATCGACAGCACATCGGGTGGTGCGAAAGATTTGACCCTCTCGACCTCTGGTACAGTGAACATCACGGGTGCAGTGGGTGGCACGGCTCCGCTGGATGTACTCGATATCCGGGCGAATGCGATCAACTTCGGAGCGATCACGGCCAGCACCTCTGTCACGTTGCGTCCGTTCACTGCTGGCACGGCGATCGGTGTGGGTGATACGGGCATCACTTTCAATATTTCGGATATGGAACTGGATGGGATCACTTCCCCGTTGGTGACCATCGGTGACAGCACGTCTGGTGCGATCACGGCGGCGACCACGGAAAGCATCACCATCGGTTACGGTATCACGCTGGTGAACAACAGCTCAGTGACCTTCGGTGCGAACACGTTTAGCACGACGGGTGCGCTGACGGTGAATGCGAATGGGGCGATCACGGATGCCTCGGGTGCGACGATTAGTGTGACGGGTTTGGCCAGCTTCAACGCGGGTGCGGCGAACAGCATCACCTTGGGTGATAACGGTGGGGACACGATCAACTTCGGGACGCTGACGGTGAATGGTAACAATGTGACCATCACGGAGGACAGTGCGATGCAGTTTGCTGGCAGCAGTACTATTGCTGGGAATTTGACGGTGACAACACAAGCTGGAGACATCACGCAAGCTGCAGGCAGCAGTGTTACGGTTACGGGTAATGCTAATCTCACATCGGCAGGAAATATATCCCTTGGAGCTCAAGGAGGCCCAAATGTGAATTTTGGAACCCTTACGTTTACCAGTGTGACGGTTGCTATATATGAAACGAGCGGTATATCTCTAATTGGAACCAGTTCAGCTACTGCAGTTGCGCTTACAGCTCTGAACGGAGATTTGACTGATGATGTGAATGCATCTCTGACAGTAACAACTTCAGCAATCGTTTCCGCTCCAAACGGTAATATCCTGTTGGGTGAGAGTAATACGGACTTTATCAGTTTCGGTGAACTGAGTGTATTTATCATAAACAGCCCAGGAACGGCAACCATCACTGAAAATGACAGCACGGTGTTTTCGTCCAACAATGGGTCCTCAGTGAACGGGAATTTAACCATCAATTCTGGTGGTTCTATCACCGATGAGAGCAATACCAGCTTGGTGGTCACTGGAAATGCGACCTTCAATGCAAACTTGGGTGCCAGTGATATCACCTTGGGTGACAACGGCGGCGACACGGTTAATTTCGGCAGCCTGACGGTGGTGGGCAACAATGTGACCATCACGGAAGACAGCAGCACGCTGATCACGGGTATAAACACCGTGAACGGTTTCCTGAACCTGACCTCCGCCGGTACCATCGCGGATGCAACGGGTGTAACGATCAATGTCACGGGCAATGCGAGCTTCAATGCGACGGCAGCGGCCATCACCTTGGGGGATCAGGGCGGAGACACGGTGAACTTTGGCAGCCTGACCTTCAACACGACGGGTGGAGCGGTGGCGATCACGGAAGACAGTGACACCGGCCTGGTGGGCAGCAGCACGGCGGACAGCTTGGTCTTGGTGTCGTCGGGCGCAGTTCAGGATACCTCGGGGGCGAGTGTGGTGGTGGACAACGGGAACGCGAGCTTCACGGGCACGAGCATCCTGCTGGGTGATGACAATGAGGTCTACAGTGTGAGCGGGACGGCGAGCTTCAACGGTGGCGCGGGTGCAGTGTCAGTGGGCCAGGGGGCCACGGCGACGACGACCTTCGGCAGCCTCACGTTCAACACGACGGGTGGGGCGGTGACGATCACGGAAGACAACGACACGGTGCTGGCGGGGACGAGCACGGGCGACAGCTTGGTGCTGACATCGACGGCAACGATCACGGACGCGACTGGCGCGAGTGTGACAATCGACAACGGTGACGCCACATTCAACGGCACAAGCATCAGTCTGGCGGACAATGCGGCGGATGTTTTGAGCGTGAGCGGTACGGCCATCTTCAACGGTGGTGCGGGTGCGATCACGGTGGCGGCAAGCGGCACGGTTAACTTTGACAAGTTGACGTTCAATACGACGAGCGCCGGCGTGAGCATCACCGAAGATAGCGCAACAATTCTGACGGGCACGAGCACGGCTGACAGCCTGGTGCTGAGTTCGACCGGTTCGATTACGGACGATGCAGGCACGAGCGTGACTATCGATAACGGCACGGCTTCCTTCACGGGCGCGGGAATCACCTTGGCGGACAACGCAGACACTCTGAGTGTCAGCGGTAACGCCACCTTCAGCAGCGGGGCAAATGATACTTCCATCGGTCAGGGTGCTACGGCGACTGTCAATTTTGGTACACTTACGGTGACGGGCGCGAATGTGACAGTGACGGAAGACAGCGCGATGAACTTCGCGGGTACCAGCTTGGTTTCTGGCAACCTGACGGTCACGAGCCAGACGGACAATGTGGATCAGAACGCGACCAGCGCCATCTCGGTGACTGCTACGGCGAGCTTCACTGCGGCAGTCAATATCAACATCGGCAATAATGCCTCGACGACCGCGAACTTCGGCTCGCTCACGGTCAACGGCGCGAATGCCAACGTGCAGGAGGACAGCGCCACGGTATTCACCGGCAGCAGCACGATCACCTCGGCCTTGACAGTGACTTCGACGGGCAGCATCACGGATGATACCAATGCAGATATCAGCGTGGGTACGGTTGCAAGCTTCACGGCCACAGGCAGCGACATCACGCTGGGTGATCAGTTGGCCAACGACATCAACTTCGGTCAGTTGACGTTGAACGGTGCGAACGCGACGATCACGGAAGACAGCAGTACGGACTTCACGGGCAGCAGCACGTTGAGCGGTGCATTGATGCTGACCAGTAACGGTGTCATCACGGATGATGCGAACGCGGATCTGGCGATCACGGGCAATGCGAACTTCAATGCGGGTGCCAATGCCATCACCTTGGGTGACAACGCTGGTAACGATATCAACTTCGGCAGCGTGACGCTGAACGGCACGACAGTCGCGGTGACGGAAGACTCCGCGATGACGGTGGCGGGTGCCACAGCCACTACCTCGTTGACGTTGTCAGCTGCGGGAACGGTCAATCAGACCGCGCTGATCACATCGCCCACCTTGAGCGTGACGGTGACGACGGCCGGTATGGACAGCTCTGACATCCTCCTGAACACGCATGACAACAGTGTCTCTGGTGCAGTGACCTTTGCTGAGTCGACAGCGGATGCGCTCCGCGACGTGCTCTGGCGCAATGTGAGCGCGACGGCCATCTGGCCGACACTCCCGGCGACAGCCACGATCAATGACTTGACCATCCAGCACACCATGACGGGCATCAGTATCACGGCTGCCCTGACGCTGAAGGATCTGGCCGGTGACAGCGGTGACCTGAACCTGCTCGCAGGCAATGGCAGCATCACCCAGACGGCAGGTTCCACCCTGACGATTCCCGGAACCACCACCTTGAGCGCCTCGGGTGATATCACGCTCACATTGGCAAACGACTTTGACTCGGTTGGTCTGGTGGCTGGTGATGGGGTGGTGACGATTGTTGACGGTGATGCGGTCAGCATCACGGATGTGAACAGCATCATCATTGACGCGAGCGATCCGACCACAGCAAATGTGCTGGTCAGCCTGACAGTCAATGCAGGTGGCACGATCTTCATTGAAGACAACAACCTCTCGACCGCTACGCCGGTCACGATTACTACGACTACGTTCCAGACCTATAACGGTGCCGTGGTGCTGGAGCAGGACACGACGTTGACCAGCACGGGCAATGGCAACATCACGTTCGCCAGCACGGTGGACAGCGACACGCATTTGGGTGGTGCTCCACGCGATCTGACAGTGAACACCGGTGGTGTGACGGCGTTCAACGGTGCCAGCTTGGGAGCCACCTCGCCGCTGGACACGCTGACTACGGATGATGCGACACCAGATGGTGGTTCAGAGCGGACCGAATTGACGGGCACCTTTACGACAGTTCAATACCAATTGTTCCAAGATCCAGTGGTTTTGACAGGAAACGTGGTGAACACGGTGACGGGTGTGGGTGATGTGACCTACAGCCAGACGATCAATGGTGGTTTCGCCCTGACGGTGAACACGGACGAGACAACTATCTTTGGCGGTCAGATCGGTAATACGACAGACCTGTTCAGCCTGACCACTAACACGGGCGGCACTACCCAGCTCAATGGTGGCGGTGTGGTGGATACAACCGACTTCCAGACCTACAATGATGCGATAGTGATGGGTGGTAACGCGACGCTGACCAGCGCGGGTAATGCGAACATCACGTTCAATAGCACTGTGGATGATAACAGCACGGCTGGTAATGCCGCACTGTCTGTGACCACGGATGGTTTGACGATCTTCAACGGCCAAGTCGGTAACAGTTTCAAGCTGACCAGCTTGACGACCGATGCGGGTGGTACGACGCAGGTCAATGGCGGCAAGGTCGCTACGACTGGTGCACAAATCTACGGCGATGATGTGACAATCGGTGCCGGTCTCGCCGGTGCAACGACATTCAGCAGCGACTTGGGGGCTGGTGTCCTGAGCATCCACTTCACGCAACGCGTGGATGATGATGGTACCGCGGCGGCTTCCAATGTTTCCATCAATACCCAAGGTATTGGTCGTTTCGATGGTTTGGTGGGTGATACTGCCAAACTGACGAGCTTGACGACGGATGCGGGTGGCGAAACGCATATCAATCCGGCCGGCGCCACCTCGGGTTCGAATGCGGATGCCAACGTGTATACTTCTGGCAACCAGACCTACAATGACGACGTCAAGCTGGCGGTTGATCTCGCGGCCAACAACGGTTTGGATGTCTATCTGAAGGCTGATGCCGGTGCGACGATTGCATTCGGCCCTCGTGTGGATGGTCGCGACAACTTTGAACAGGGTCTCACTGTTTTCGCAGATTCGGTCAGTATCACGACGACGCAAGTCGGTATTTTGGTGCCGCTGCAATTCTTGGACATCTCGGCCGGTCCTTCCGGTGTGACGACGTCCACGTTGACGCAGGATACTGAGATTCAGTTCCTCGTGGGAACGGCGATTCTCGGTATCGTTGAGGCAAATGGCTTCAATCTGACGATCACGGCGAATGATATCAACTTCGTAGGAGGCGCAGGCTCGGTCCGTCCGGGTGCAGGCAATACGTCTGAACTGACATTGCGCCCGATCAGCACATCGGTCGCGATGCACATCGGACCTTCGGCAGATGTCGCTGGAACGTTCAGCTTGAGCGATGCGGACCTGCTGGCCTTGGCCGACGGCTTCCGTGGTATCACGATCGGTCGCTTCAACGGTGCGAACCCGATCACGGTGCACACCTCCACGTTCACGGACCCGGTTCGTATCCAGGCTCCGGCTGCTGGTGGCACGATGCTCATCGATGGTCTGGTGACGAGCACGGCCACGCCGGCTGAAGCTCTGAACGCGCGGGATATCTTCCTGACGGATGTGGACGCCAGCAATAACAAGGTGTTCATCAACTCCTATGTGCTGGGTCAAGGTGGCGTCATCACGGGTTCGGCGGGAACTCCGCTGCCGAATGGCGCGGGTGTGTTGCTCTTCGGTCCTGGTTCCACGGTGACCATGAACGCCAACATCCAGACGGCGGGCACGGCGATCGTGATCAACGACGGTGTGGTGTTGAACACGGATGTGTCTCTGAACACGACGTTTAACAGTGTGCTGGCCGGTAACGACATCACCATCACAGGTGCGATCAATTCTGCGGCAGCCAACAACTTCGGTCTCGTGCTGCGCGGAGGCACGGGCGGCAATATCGACATCCAGAACACGGTGGGCAACACCCAACCGCTGGGTGATGTGCATATCTTCAGCGCCAACAATGTCGACTTCGACAACACGGTCGTGACGACGGGGACGATCGATATCGACACAGCCAATACGGTCATCTTCCGTAACACGGTGAACGCGGGCAGCATCGTTCAAGACGCTGGCACGGGTTCGACGACTTTTACGGCGGATGTGACGACCACGGGTGGGGCAGGCGTAAACATCACCTCTGCCAGCATCGTGTTGGATGGTCTGACCATCAACAGCACGACGGGCAATGGCACGATCCGCTTCAACGGTCCAGTGACCTTGAGCACGGCTGATGTGACGGTGAGCTCTGCGGCTGGCAACATCACCTTTGAGAACACGGTCAATGGTGGATTCAATCTCGCCTTGAACAGTACGGGCACAACGACCTTCAACGGTCTGGTGGGTGCTGGAACGGCTCTGACGAGCGTGACGACCGATGCGGGTGGCACGACGGCCATCAATGGCGCAGGTGTGACCACCACGGCGAACCAGACCTACAACGACAACGTCACGTTGGGTGTGGCGGCGGTCACGCTGAATGCGACGGGTGCAGGCGCAGACATCACGTTCAATGGAACGGTGAATGGGCCGGCGGCGCTGACGGTGAACGCGGTGGATATCACGACATTCGGTGACGCTGCGGCTGATACGGTGGGTGGCACGACGGCTCTGCTGAACCTGACCACGGATGCAGCGGGCACCACAGTCATCAATGGTTCCTCAGTCACCACGACCGGCACACAGATCTACAATGATCCGGTGACGTTCAATAACGATATCAACTTCACGGGCTCCACCATTACCTTCAACGGTACTCTGGCTGGTAGCGCGAACAATCTGACGGTGACGGGCAATGCGGTGTTCGGTGATGCCGCTGCAGACAGCGTGACGACGGGCACGATCATCGTGACAGGCACGGCTACTGTGAACACAACTACTGTGAATTCGGGTGCGGAAACCCAGACTTACAACGGTGATGTGACGCTGAACACAGATGTGAACTTCACCGGTACCACGGTGACGTTCAATGAAGATGTGACGGGCGGTGCCAACAACCTGACGGTGACGGGCAACGCTGTCTTCGGCAATGCGGCCAATGACGCGGTGAGCACGGGCACCATTTTGGTGACTGGAACTACGACGGTGAACGGTGGCTCGGTGACGACTACGGGCGAGACGCAGACCTACAACGGCGATGTGATTGTCAACACGCCGGTGAACTTCACTGGCACCACGGTGCAATTCGATGAAGATATCATCGCCGGTGCGAATGCGGTAACGGTCACTGGTAATGCAATCATCGGCAACGCTGCGGATGACGTGGTAAACGCCGGCTCTCTGGCTGTCACGGGCACGACTGCTATCAATGCTGGTGCTATCACAACGACACTTGGCCAAACCTACACTGGGGCTGCGACCTTGGGCTCAAGCACGACTCTGACGGCGGGTGGCAATCTACTGTTCTCCAGCACGCTGGTGGGTAACTTCGATCTGACCTTGGCGATCACTGGCAGCAGCACCTTCACAGGTGCGGTGGGTGGTGCAGCCGCCGGTACAGCAATCGGTGACGGCACGGGCGCGGCAATCACGATCAACTCGACGGGTGCGACGGAATTCCAGAGCACAGTCAATACTGCCTCGGGCATCAGCCAGACGGCCGCCGCGGGCATGGTGACGTTCCGTGACAATGTGACAATCGGGCTCGGCAACACGGGCAGCACGTTCAATAACAGCGTGGTGCTGGATGGTCTGACCTTCACAAGCGGTGGTGCAGTGATCCTCGGTAGCGATGCGACGGATGTGGTGACGCTGTCCGGTGGACCGGTGACGCTGGCAGTGACGGGCACGACGACGGTGAACGCGATCGTGAACGGCAACCAAGACCTGGTGATCAACTCGGCTGGGAGCACGACTTTCAATGCAGCGGTGGGCGGCACTGTGGCTGCGACCGAAATCGGTGACGGCACGGGCGCTTCGATCGCGATCGGTGCGGCGGCTGGCACAGTAACCTTTGAAAGCACAGTCCGCACGAAGTCCGGCATCACGCAGGACGGCACGGCTGGTCTGGTGACCTTCCGCGATAACGTGACGGTGGCCGCTGGTGACACGGCGAGCACCTTCAACGGCAATGTGACCTTGGACGGCCTCACCTTCACCACGGCTAAGGCTGTGACCTTCGGTGATGCGACCTCCGATACGTTGACGCTCTCTACATCGGATGTGACCGTCACGGCCACGTCCTCGGGTGCTGATGGTGCAGTCACGTTCAACTCGGCGGTCAATGGCGCGGTGGCCTTGATGGTGAATACTGCCGGTGCGACCACTTTCAACGGCGTGGTTGGTCCGAACATCACTACGCTGACCACGGATGCAGCTGGCACGACGACGATCAATACTGCGGTAATCGGTGGTGCAGTGCTGGACTTCAATGATCCGATCATCCTCGAGACTAGCACGGTCTTGACGGGCACGACCTCGGTTGACTTCGCGGGCACGGTGAACAGCGCCGCTGCTGAAGCGAACAGCCTGACAGTCAACTCTCCGATCACTGGTTTCCATGGAGTCGTGGGTGGCGCAGATGGCGGTATGCTCGGAACACTGACCACGGACGCAGCTGGCACGACCACGCTGGACACGACCGGCATCAATGCGGCTGTTGTGGACTTCAACGATGCGATCTTGCTCACGGCGGATGTCATCGTCACGGGCACGACCTCGATTGACTTCGCCCTGACTGTGAACAGCGGTGGCACGGCACGTGACTTGACGCTGAACTCTCCGGTGACGGGCTTCCACGGCGTCGTGGGTGGCACGCTGGCGCTGGACGTTCTGACCACGGATACGGCTGGCACGACGACGATCGACACGACGGGGATCAGCGCTGCAGTGGTTGACTTCAACGATGCTATCTTGCTGACGCAGGATGTGGTGATCAATGGCACGACCTCGATCGACTTCGCCCTCACTGTGAACAGCAGTGGTGCGGCACGTGACCTGACGCTGAACTCTCCGACGACGGGCTTCCACGGCATCGTGGGTGGCACGCTGGCGCTGGACGTTCTGACCACGGATGCGGCTGGCACGACGACGATCGACACGACGGCTGTGACGGGTGCGGTCCTCGACTTCAATGATGCGGTGGTCATCGACCAGAACACGACGTTGACGGGCACGACCTCGGTTGACTTCGCCAGCACGCTGAACAGCGCCGTGTTGGAAAATAACAACCTGACGATCAACTCTCCGGTAACTGGCTTCCACGGCATCGTGGGTGCTGCTTCTCCGTTCGGCACATTGGCCACGGATGCAGTTGGCACGACGACGATCGATACGACGGCGGTGAACGCTGCGGTGGTGGACTTCAATGACGCCATCTCGCTCCTGCAGGACGTCACGATCAACGGTTCTACCTCGATTGACTTCGCCAGCACGGTGAACAGCAGCGGTGCAGCGCGTAACCTGACGTTGAACTCGCCGGTGACGGGCTTCCACGGCATCGTGGGTGGCACGTTGGCGCTGGGCACGCTCTTCACGGATGCGGCTGGCACGACGACGATCGACACGACGGCGGTCAGCGCCGCGGTAGTTGACTTCAACGATGCCATCCTCCTGACGCAAGATGTGGTAATCAATGGCACGACCTCTATCGACTTCGCCGGAACGGTGAACAGCGGCGGTCTCGCACGTGACCTGACATTGAACTCTCCGGTGACTGGCTTCCATGGTGTCGTGGGCGGCACGCTCGCGCTGGATGTCCTAACCACGGATGCGGCCGGCACGACGACGATTGATACGACTGCGATCAATGCGGCGACAATCGACTTCAACGATGCGATCATCATCGACGTCGGCACGGTGCTGACGGCCACGACGCTGATCGACTTTGCCTCCACCGTGAATGGTGCAGTGGGTGAGGTGAACAACCTGACAATCAATTCTCCGAGCACCACCTTCAACGGTGTGGTTGGTGGCACGACGGCACTGGGCACGCTGACAACGGATGCGGCCGGCACGACGACGATCAACACCACGGGCGTAAGCGCTGCGGTGGTTGACTTCAACGATGCCATCGTGATCGCAGTCAGCACGACGGTGAACGGCACGGTCTCCGTAGACTTCGCCTCGACTGTGGACAGCCAGGCTGCTGAAGCCAACAGCTTGACGGTCAACTCTCCAGTGACGGCTTTCCACGGTATCGTGGGTGGTGCGGGTGGTGGTGCGCTCGGCACGCTGACAACGGATGTAGCCGGTGTGACGACGATCGACACAACCGCCATCACGGGTGCGACCTTGGACTTCAATGACCAGGTCACTCTGTCGCAGAACGTGGTGCTGAACGGCACGACCACGGTGGACTTCGCCCAGACGGTGGACAGCGATGCGATCGGCACGCCGCGCACGCTGCTGGTGAACTCGCCGTTGACCGTCTTCGGCGGTGCGGTGGGTGGTTCCCTCCCGCTCGCCAGCCTGACCACGGATGCGGCCGGTCTGACACGGATCAATGGTGGTATCGTGACGACTACGGGTGACCAAGCCTACAATGATACGGTCCGCCTGGGTGCGAACACCATTCTGACGGGAAATGACATCACCTTTGCGACGCTGCTTGACTCCTCGGAAGGCGCGCTCCGCACGCTGCTGATCAACAGCACGGGTGGTGGCATCACGACCTTCAATGGAGCGATCGGCACGCTCGACCGCTTGGCCCGTCTCGAAACGAATCTCGATGGTCGGACGGACATCAATGCCGTGACGATCAATCTGAACGGTGCGAGCGCGCTCTTCAATGATCCGGTGCTGTTGCTGGCCAACCTGACGATCAATGAAGCCGGTGTGGGCAGCATCACCTTCAATAATACGTTGAATGGTGCCTTCGCCCTCGTGGTGAACAGTGATGGCGGCGGCTTGACGATCTTCAACGGTGTCGTTGGTGGCACTGCCGCGCTGGTCAGCATCACGACGGATGCAGATGGTGCGACGCAGATCAACGGCGGGACGGTCACGACGACCGGCTTCCAAACTTACAACGATCCGGTGACGATCGGTGCGAACACGGTGCTGAACAGCACGGCGGCAGGTAACATCACCTTCGTCACGACCTTGAACGGTCCGTTCACCTTGCTGGTGAATACGGCTGGCACGACCACGTTCGGAGGACCGGTGGGTGGCATCACTCCCCTGAACAGCGTGACGACGGATGCGCCTGGCTTTACCGCGATCAACGGTGGCAGCGTGGTGACCTTCGCTACCCAGACTTACAATGATCCGGTGACGATCGGTGCGAACACGATTCTCACCAGCACGGGTGCGGCTGCACTGGGCAACGTGACCTTCAATAGCACGCTGGACAGCGCGGTCGGTCCGTTCTCCATGGTCGTGAATACGGCGGGCAACACGGACTTCAACGGTGCGGTCGGTGGAATCGGTGCTCTGTTGAGCCTGACCACAGATGCGCCGGGAACGGTGTCCATCGACGGTGGCGCGGTGACGACCACTGCATTCCAACTCTACAATGATGTGGCGACGATCGGCGCGAACACGGTGCTGACCAGCACAGGTGCCGGTGACATCACCTTCATGCAAACCTTAGATGGCGCCTTCACGCTGAACGTGAACACGGCCGGCAACACAATCTTCAACGGTGTGGTCGGTGGTATCACCCCGCTGGTTTCCGTGGTGACGGATGCTCCGGGGGCCACGCAAGTGAACGGAACGGCGGTCACAACGACCGGCCTGCAGACCTACAACGACCCGACGACGGTGGGTGCGAACACGGTATTCACCAGCACAGGTGCGGGTAACATCACCTTCGCGAGCACGTTGAATGACAACGATGGTGCAGGTGCCGCTGGTGGCTCGAATGTGACGGTGAACACGGCCGGTGCGACTACCTTCGGTGGAGCGGTGGGCGGTATCAATCCGCTGACCAGCCTGACGACGGATGCCGCAGGCAACGTGGCGATCAACGGCGGTCTGGTGACGACGTTCTTCAACCAGACCTACAACGATGTGGCTACGCTGGGTGCGGACACGGTCCTCAACAGCCTGCTGGCCGGCAATATCACCTTCGCCCAAACGTTGGACGACGATCTGACGATCCCGGCGAACACCTCGAACTTGATTGTGAACACCTCGGGCATCACAACCTTCGGTGGTGTGGTGGGCGGCATCTCGCCTCTGACCAGCATCACGACGGATCCGGCAGCGGGACCGGTGGTGGCGGGTGACATCACCCGGATCAACGGTGGTTTGGTCATCACGACCGGCTTCCAGACCTACAATGATCATGTGACGGTCAATCAGGACACCACCTTGACCAGCACGACGATCGGCAACATCACCATCGGCCAGCCGAATCCGCCGGTGCCGTGGGGCTTCACGACGCTGATGGGCACGGTGCCAGGTGTGGACATGATCATCAATGCCTTCGGCGGCAATGTACAGATCAATGCCGCTGTCTCGGCGGTCGAGACGCTTAACGGATTCGCTGTGAGTACATACGTTGCAGCTAACCCGGGCAACACGGGCATCAACCTGCACATCTCGGCTCCGACCTCGCCTTATGTGTTCATCTACACTGAGCCGCAGTCCTCGTTCAACGTGAACAACACGTTCTTCCTGGAAGAGCAGATCTTCGGCCGTGATGTGGCTAACCTGTTCCGTTATCCGGGTGACTCTACCATGATCAGCTCCAGCATCTCGGCGCTGCTCTCAACCAACAATGTAGAGAAACTCATCGGTGCATTGCCAACAGACAAAGTATTGACCAGCTACGACCTTGCAATCCTGGAAGAGGATGCCCGCAAGAAACGCTGATTCCTGAATAGCCTATGTATCCCCAATCACTGAAGACGCTCTTGGGAGTTGGACTGGTGGTTTTGAGCAGTTCGCCGGTCTGGGCGCAATCTGAAAGGTTGCAGCCAAAGAAGCCTGAGACGCCAGCACCCGCTACTGTGCAAAAGGCCGATCCGGCGACGGTTGGACTTACAGGTTCGCCGCAAGATCCGGGTCCTGCGCTGAAGGGCGTGGCCATACTCGGCTCCCGTGAAGAGGTGAAATCCAAAGGTGATGTGGCGGCTGATGGTGTGGAAGTAGGCCCTGGCAGCCAGCTAGATTTGCTGCGTTCCAAGGAGTTCAAAGTTGCCATTCAGCCGCTGATCGGACAGCCCATCAACAACTATAACTTGGGCCGTTTGCAGCGCGAGATCATCCTCTTCTTCCGCAAAAACCATCGCCCCTTGGTGGACGTCGTTTTGCCGGAGCAGGAGTCGGTTGGCAACGGAGTCGTTCAAGTGTTCATCCTTGAAGGAAAACTTGGCAAAGTAGAGGTTGAAGGGAACAAGTACTTCAAATCGGAGCTCTTCACCAAGAGCATCAGCTTGCGTCAGGGAGATGTGATTGATTCACAGGAATTGCTTTCCGATCTCGACTGGATGAACCGTAATCCGGGTCGTCATGTGGATGCTGCTTTTCGCCGTGGCGAGAAGCTGGGTGAGTCTGATGTCGTCCTGCGGGTCAAAGACCGGTTCCCGCTCCGTGGATATGTCGGTTACGAAAACAACGGTCCTTTCGTGGCTGGTGAAGATCGTGTTTTCGCAGGCTTTAATTGGTTCAATGCGTTCGGTGTCGATCACCGTCTGAGCTACCAATACACTACCGATATTGAATTCGATCTCATTCACGCTCACTCAGTGAGTTATGAGATTCCGCTGCCTTGGCGGCATACGATCAGCCTCTTTGGCGGCTATGTTGATTCTGAAGCGGACTTGCCAGCTTTTGCTGCCACCCAGAAAGGTTCCAGCTATCAGGCGAGCGGGCGTTATGAGATTCCTTTGGGCCGCATTGGCAACTTCTCGCACTTGGTGAATTTCGGCATCGACTTCAAGCGCTTGGATAACACCCTTGAGTTCAGCAATTTCCCGGTCTTCGGCCGGGAGTTGGACGTGTTCCAGGCGGCCGTGCAGTATCGTACGGAATGCACGGACAAATGGGGTGGTACGGGGCTGAAGGTTGAAGGCTTTTACAGTCCGGGCGATGTCACGGCCAACAATGACAATGCTTCTTACCAGAGCTACGTGCGTCTACGTGATTCCAGTTACATGTATGGCCGCCTGACCTTGGAGCGTATCACCAAACTGCCGTCGGACTTCTCTTGGGTCGTGCGTGCAGTGGGGCAGCTTGCCTCGCAGAATATCCCTACCACCGAACAATTGGGCATCGGTGGCTCCATCGGGCCTCGTGGCTATGATGAGCGTGAGGCTAACGGTGACAGTGGTTACCTCCTGATCAATGAGATCTATTCTCCCAGCCTCCCGTTGTTCAGCATGATCAACAAGAAGGCAGGAGATAATCTGCGTTTCTTGGCGTTCTTTGATCTGGGTGAAACTCAAAACAAAGACCTTGCTCCGAACGAAGATCCTCATCTCCAGTTGATGTCATTCGGTGTGGGTATGCGCTATCAGTTCCGCACAAACCTTTCTGTGAAGTTCGACTACGGCTGGCAGTTGATCGACTCCGGCTCTCCGCTCAACAACCCGCATAGCCCGGAGAATTCCCGAGGCCACATCTCGGCGATCTTGAGCTTCTAAGCCAAATAATCTGATTTAACCCACGCGCCCGAGCCATTCCTGGATGGTTCGGGCGCTTTTCGTTGGAGCGGAGAAGAGAACGTTGTGATCCGCTTTCAGGATGAGCTTGGAATCGCGATAACCGGGGCAATGACATTTCAGCCACGGCGTCACCACAAACCAAGGCACCAACTGATCCCAGACCCCGCTAAGGCTGAACACGGGCACCTGTGTGCGCCGGACAAGTTCCGCTGGAGCATGACCTTGGATCAAGCGCAGCCGATGTACCGCTGCTTGCGCATCTTCCGGCGTCCGTCGCTGGATAAACATCTCCACTGAACTCGCCGTCTCCGGTGTCTGCTCGTAGAAGCGATGCACGTAGCGCGCGTAATTCTTCATGGCCCTGCGGACACGCCCCTCATCCGCCATGAAGCGGGTGAAGCCTTTGCTGGCCATGCTTACTGCCCAAGGCAGTGGATGCCGCCCAAAGCCGCCCGCGAGAATGATGCCTTGGCATTGGAAGCCTGTGTCAGTCTCATTCGCCAGCAACCATGCCACTTGCGATCCGAAAGATTCCCCCAAGAGCCAGCCCCGCGTGATGCCGTTCTCCTTTAATGCTTTTCTGATGTGTTCGGCGTAGTCAGCCAAAGTCCACGTGACCGTTCGTGGATAAGTGATCTCCACGAAGCAAAACTGAGGGATGAGTTTATTCCGTAAGCCGGTGATGACACTCCAGTCACCATGCGTGCCGGGCAGATAGATGAGCGTGGGCAATGTCAGCGAATCGTGAATGCGGATCCGCACAGACTCATCGGCGCTGACCTTCTCCTCAGGCATTGCGCAGCTTCTCCCAATCACGCGGCTTGTCATCCACCTTTTGCAGGATGATGAAGCCCGCGATCATCATCGCCAGCAGGAAGAGCATGCTGATGCCCTGGCCAGTCAGCGGGTCCATGTTCATCTTTTGAATGAAGAACCAAGTGGATGCCGCCCAGATGCCCGGACCCGTGATCGCGGAGAAGCGCCCCACCATGCCGTAAAGGCCGTAGAATTCGCCTACGCGATCAGGTGGGGTCAGGCGCAGCATGTAGGGGCGATCTGCGGACCAGACGCCGCCCAGTGCGAATCCAGCCACGCCAGCGAGCACATACATCGCGGCCATGGGCAGCTTGAAAACGCCGATGCAGAAGCCGAGGATGAAATTGCCGATCCAGAGGGTCAGCACCATGTTCAGCGTCTTCTTCGGGCCGATCTTGTCCGTCAGCCAGCCCCAGAAAAGCCCGCCAGCGATGGCGAAGGTGATGGCAAACGTCAGGATGAGCTGCGCCTTCTTCTCGCCTTGCTCTTTATCCAATCCCGAAGCGATGGCGACATTCACCGTGAAGAGCGACATCACTGTAAGCACCGTATTGATCGGGTCCGTGTAAAACACACGACCAATCAAAAAGCGTCCCAAGCCCGGAAATTTGCTGCCATCTTTCAAAGCCCGGATTGTTTCACCGGTGGATTTACGGACCATATCCAAATCAATCGGCCGGGGATTTGGATTGCCGCGTTCCTTCACAAAAGCGAGGCAAGGCAGCGAGAACAGCAGGAACAGCAACGCAGTCAGCACGAAGAGAAATGGCTTGTCACCCGTGCCGAAGTAGAGCGAAGCACCCACTGCGATATAAGATCCGAGATAACCGATGCCCACGCCGTAACCGCCGATGCGCCCGCGATTCGTCTCATTGCTCACCTCTGGTAACAGCGCATCGTAGAACTGCGTGCCTGCCTGATACGCGATATTCGCGAGGATGTAGCAAATGGCCGACAGCATGAACCCAAAGCGCCCCAGTGTCGTCGTCAGCAGGATGCAGATGAGCGTGCTTGCGAAGAGAAAAGGCATCCGGCGCGGCGCACGATCGGTCATTGCTCCAAGGATCGGCGAAGCGATGAAGATCAGGCCCATCGAAATGGCGGTGATGATGGTGAAGACTGTGTCCGCCTTTTCCGCACCGTAGAGGTCGCGCACGTAGAAGGGGAAGAAGAGTGATGTCACACCCATCGCGAAGATGGTGTTCGCGAGATCGTACATGACCCACCCAGTCACGGCGCTCTTAGTTACAACATGCGGTGCCGGTACAGACGATGTGGTCGCCCCGGTGGTTTCGGAGTTCATAGGATTACTTCTTTTCCTCGCTGATAAGCTTCTGCAGCTCGCGATGGTTCACTTTACCCGTGCCCAGCTTGGGGATCTCGCGCACCGCTTTGATCTCACGAGGAGCACTCAGGTTGCTAAGCCCCTTTTCTTTGATCACCTTGCGCAAGTCTTCCAGCGTGAGCTTGGGCTCATTGCTGATGGCGATGAGCTTCTCGCCCTTTTCTTCATCGGGGATGGAAACGACTGCCACTTGGCAGCGCAAGCCGAACTGTGGGAACGCACCCGCGAATGCATCTTCAACTGCCGTGAGACTCACCATCTCACCGCTGATCTTGGCGAAGCGTTTCATGCGGCCGCGCACGGAAAGGAAGCCATCGGCATCTACGGCGACGATGTCACCTGTATCATACCAGCCGCCGTTCTCCTTGAACTTCGCATTCGCATCTGCGTTCAAATAACCCTTCATGATGTTTGGACCACGCACATGCAGGCGCCCGCCATCTTCCACGCCTTCGACTGGTTCGAGTTTGTATTCGATGCCCGGCAGCAAACGCCCCACGGTGCCATTACGCGGTTGCAACGGCGTGTTCACGCTCACGCACGGACTGCACTCCGTCGCGCCGTAACCTTCCAAGATGCGCACGCCGAATTTCTCGGACCAGGTCTTGGCAGTCGTCTCTTGGAGCTTCTCAGCCGCCGCAAAGAGATAGCGCATGCTGCGGAAATCATACGGATGCGCCTTGCGCGCGTAACCGTTGAGGAACGTGTTCGTGCTGAGGAACACTGTGCAGTCGCGATCATAAAGCGCCGTAGGTACTACACGGTAATGCAGAGGCGAAGGATAGACGAATGAGTAAAGCCCGCGCACCAGCGGCAGCAACGTGCCAACGCTGAGGCCGAAACTGTGGAACATCGGCAGACAGTTGAACACGCGATCATTATCCTGCAGATCGGTGATCGCGAGCATCTGTCGGATATTCGCGAGGATGTTTTTGTGAGTCAGCTCCACGCCCTTCGGCACGCCTTCTGAACCGCTGGTGAAAAGGATGACGGCGGTGTCATTGTAATCCTTCGTGCAGGGCAGGGCGGTACGCGGCCAGAGCAGGTGCTTAATTAGCGTGGAGAGCTTTTGTCCGCCAGTGACACCAGCACGCAAGTCCTCGAGGTAGATGAATTCAATGCCCGCCTTGATCATCGGTTCAATGTCCAGTCGTGCCTTCTGTAGAAAAGTCTTGGAGGTGACGATCTGTTTCATGCCTGCGAGTTGCGCGCAAGCGATCATGATGGGGATGCCCGTGCTGAAATTCAGCAACGCTGGCACGTGCCCCAGTGACCAGAGGGCTACACACGTTACCGGTGTGGCACTGATGTTCGGCAACAGCACACCAATATGAGTGGATTGCTCAGGGAGACGTTTCCGTAATTCCTGGCCGATCACATCCGCGCCCACGAGGAACTTGCGGAAGGAGAGTGGTGTGCGGTTCACGTCTTCCAGTGCGATCTCGTTCGGTACATCCGCTGCGGTTTCTGCGATGGCATGCACAAGGTTTTTCTCGCCGAACGCCATTTCCGTATCGAACTGCAATGTCACTAGTTTATCGCGCAGCCAGTTTGTCACCACGACGCGTGCTTGCGATGTGCTCAAGTGTTCCAGCTTCGGCACGGTATGGATGCCGCTGAAATGCGCGGTGACTTCCGGGAACCATTCCTTCCAGCCCGTGTGCGGCGAGAGCGGCAGGCGATGCGCCTTGCGCAGATAGCACGTGATAACTTTCGCGTTCGTCTTGTAGATGAGGAAGCCCGTGCCATCGAACAGCTTCATCAGATTGCCTGTGCGCGAGAGGCGGCCTTCCGGGAAGAGCACAAGGCGACCGCCCTTCTGTAAATACTCCGCCATCTGCTTCACTGCGTAAGGCGAGTTCGGATCGATAGGGAAGGTGCGCTTGTTCACCATCACTTTGCGATGCAGCCAGGATGTCTTAGCCGTGTTAGCCGAAGTGACGAAGCGCCAATCATCATCCAGACATACTGCGAGGAAGAGCCAATCCAGCCATGAGATATGGTTCGGCAGGAGCAGCACCGGCCCCTGCGTCTTCAGCACCTCGGTGTCATATGCCCGGAAACGGTAGAACAACCGGACGAGGAACTGGAAGAATGCTTTCATGCTTATATGTTGTTACGACTAGAGAACAGATTTTAATGCGTGGGACGAGCAGCAAGTTCTTTGGCTTTGCGGCGACGCAATGTGAGGGCCAGCAAGCCGATCAGTGGCGTGGCCGCACTGGCAGCGGGAGCAAGGTGGCGATCGATGGGCAAGGAGCCTTGCGTCACCACCGTCATGCAGCCGCCGATAACTTCGCCATCGCCGGGCATCGAGGCGGAGGCGAGCACGCGACCTTTGCCATCCACCAGTTGCGAGATACCCGAGCTGGCCACGCGAAAGATAGGCACGCCGTGTTCCATTGCGCGAACCGGAGCGACGCGGGCGTGAAGCTGATGCTGGTATTCGCCCCAATGCATCACATCCATGGTTGGCACAAGAATGCCCTGCGCGCCTTGGCGGACGAGTTCATCCACCACACGGGAGAAACTAAGATCGTAGCAGATGCAAATACCCAAGCGGCCCCAAGGCGAATCCCACAGGGCTTGCTTCTCCGCCGGCAAACCATCGGCGAAGAATTGGATGGGCACTTGCTTTACTTGTTCAAAGACCGTTTCGCCTGTGGGGCCGATGACGAAAGCGGTGTTGTAGAAATCACCATTGGCCGCCGGAGCTTTACCGCCCGCCACGAGATACTTCTGGTTCGTCTTGCACCACGCGCGGACTTGTTCCGGCACGGGACCGGAGAAGGTATATTCACTCAACATGATGAGCTGGGCCTCGGGTTGCTTCACCAACACATCTTTGAGGGCGCGCATCACTTCGCCGTCGGCAGGAAACTCCATCTGCA
Source organism: Verrucomicrobiia bacterium (assembly GCA_036405135.1). Taxonomy (NCBI): domain Bacteria; kingdom Pseudomonadati; phylum Verrucomicrobiota; class Verrucomicrobiia; species Verrucomicrobiia bacterium. The sequence continues at coordinate 66,617 of DASWYF010000028.1, forward strand.
CGCCAGCCACGGCGAAGGAGCGGACGGGCACGCGTTTGGAGAGTTTGGAGGGCAGGGACCAATCGCGGGTGGAGGCGGTGAACGCGAGCATCACCAGCGCGGTCACGACGAGCATGGCTTCACGGCGCAAGAGCGAGAGCAGGCAAGCCAACAGCATCAGCATGAAACCGAGGCCATAGACACCGAACATCTGGAGCAAGCCGCCGGGCAGATGCAGCCCCATAGTGAAACCGGCGTTCAACCACGAGAAGCGCAGGTAGTAGAGCTCGCTGCGGAAGTATTCGATGCCCATCCAGACCAGCGGCAGGGTGATGACAAAGGCCCACGCGGGGAACTGGCGTCGCATATGGCAACCCAGCCAGAGGAACAGGCCGAACCAGAAGGACAGCACGACCCACAGAGGCACAGCGGCCCAACTGAAGATGTTAAAGAAGAAACTCAATTGCGGTGCGACCAGCGAGAAGCCGAATAAGCAGCCGATGATGAAACTGGCGCGGCCGGGCTCAAGTCGTGTGAGTTGAACCAATGAGAGGTAGGTGAGTAACAGCCAGCCTCCCGCCGCTGGTGTTACATACGCCGCGTGAAAACCAGCCATGCCTGCAAGCAGCCACAGAAACGCTTCGGACTTCGTCAATGCGGCCGAGCCGAGGAAATGCAAGCCCTGCAATCGCGTGTGAAACCATTGCGGAATCAATAGAGCGATGTGCGGGATGTTCCAGGTGCGGGTTTGCATGGCGACCTCCTTGTTGTTTACGGCAGTTGTTTATTTTTGGCTGTACTTCTGGGCAATCACTTCCGCCTGCGTCTTGATGGCGTCGAGTTCGTTCACCAGCTCCTTCGCGCGCTTGGCGGACATCGGGCTCCAGACTTCCTCTGAAGCCTGATAATAAACGGGCAAAATCTCCTGAAGCAACTTGCGACCAGCATCGGTCAGCACCACGCGATACGCGCGGCGATCTTCTGGCACGCTCTGACGTTTCACGAGCGCGCGTTCCTCCAAGCGATCCACTAAGCCGGTGACATTCGAGCGATGGGTGAGCAGGGCTTCGCTCAAGTCCGTCTGGGAAAGGCCATCCTCATGGTCGCGCAGGATGTTCAGCACGTTGAACTGGCTGGGGCTGAGATCCCAACGGGAGAAGAAGAGGCGGCTGGAATTCCAAAGGGTCTCCGCCGTGCGCAAGAGTTGAAGCATGGCCTCGTAGTGCGGTCCGGGTTGCGGCGTTTTCGTGCTCACGGAGATATGTCTATAGGTAGATTGTTGATATGTCAACAATATGATTTGGGATAGAGAATGAGAGTATGCAGAAGTGCGAAGCGAATGCCTGTGCTGCCGGATTCCAGCCGGCAGTAAGCAGGTGTACGACGAAGCCTGTGTCAGTGCTCACAAACCTTATCCTGTCGGAACAAAGGTTGCTGGTTGATTATTTGTGAGCGTTCTTACCAATCCACACCCTTTACTGCCGGCTGGAATCCGGCAGCACATTGCGCTCGGCTTTCAAGCCGCCGTGTGATGAGAATGAAACGCCGTCACGTAGTGACGGAAGATTGCTTGAAGGGCGATATCTTGCGTCGCTACGCGACGCTGGAAATTGACGACGCTCGCCACGGGTTAAAACCCGTGGCTATGAATCTGTCCTCGCTGACGCGAGGGGGAAATCGAGGACGACGACGAGAACGCCCCGACCAAAACGTGCGGGGTTCAGGACGAAGGACGATTGCGTCAATAATCGTAAAGCCCGCTATCTTGTGTATAGGCGCCACCGCCTTTGCCGCCGCCGGGGCCGCCCATCCAATCGCCGAGCACATCGCCCATGTCGGCCTCGATCTTTTCTGGGTCTTCGCCTTGTTCGAGGCGTTTGATGGCGACATCAAGTTCCTTGGGCACGGAGCCGGCGGGCATGATGTCTTTCATCTTTTTCATCATGTGCGCGATGTGCTTGGGGTTGTTCTCATCCATCGTGCCCATGTCGCGCTCCATCTCGTTCATCACCTTTTGCACGCGGGGATCGTCGAAGTTCGGCATAGCCATGTCATCGCCGCCTTGGCCCAAGCCGCCAGCAGATGGTTCCGTTGCGCCTTTGATCATCGCGAAACGGCTGAGCTCCTTGACCATCTTTTTGTTGCCGCACTTGGGGCAAGCAGGCAGGCGGTCGGGATTGATGCGCTTGGACAGGAAGTTGAAAATCTTCCGGCACTTGGGACACGCATATTCGTAAATGGGCATGAGGAAAGCATAGCCACAAAAAGGCGCAGAAGGCACAAAAAACTGAGGCATGGGTAAGCGCAAAGTGGTGGAACTCGCTCCTTCCGTATTCGGCCAAATTTCCGGTGGTGAATCGCCATTGAGTGGCTTACTATCAATTCAAGAGTGAATTCTATCTCCTTAACCTCAGACACACTGGACCAAACCACAGTTTTGGCTAATGTCTAATTGGCCGTTCACACGCTATGCACGAAGTACAGTTTACTACCACTGAAGTTGAATTGGCAGAGGGTCGATTGCTTCCGCATACCCGCACGGCTCACGTAGCCAGTCTCGTAGATTTCTTTTTTGCCCACGTGGGATCGCATTTATTCGGTGTCTTTCCACCGCGTCGGTATCTTAACGACTTTATACGGCTTGGCAGCATAGACGGCCAGTTTGAAGGCCGACATGTGATCTTTGAGTGGCAGCCGTACGAGCTTTCAGAGGCAGAATATTCGCAGGTTGCCGACACGGTTCGTCAGTTGCCGGGACAGCCGTTCGAGTTCATTGACCCGCCCAATACTGTGAAGACCAAAGCAGAGTTCGAGCATTGGGCATTCGTTCGAGCTCTTGACCGGCCGGAGAGAGAATTTACGGATGATGCCGATTCGGCTTAGCCATTCCCTGAACTTTTATTCTCAGATAGCTCCAAGGTGAATAATACTCTTACTTAAATGCGCCTCCTCCGTTACTCCATCAACATCACCTTGGACGGCTGCTGCGATCATAGCGCCGGTTCCACGGATGAAGAATTGCACCGTTTCTGGACTGAGCAAATCGCTCAGGCCGATGCCCTCCTTTATGGCCGCGTGACCTATCAGATGATGTCCGCCTGGCGCTCCGTCGCCGAGACCGGCGTGCGGCCGGAGTGGATGTTGCCCTGGATGGAACCCTTCGCCCACGTCATCCACCCCAAGAAGAAATACGTCGTCTCCAGCACCCTAACCCATGTGGATTGGAACGCTGAACTCGTACGTGGCGATCTGGCGCAAGCTGTGCAACGACTCAAACAGGAACCGGGCAATGCAATCTCCCTCGGAGGCGTAACACTCCCCTTGGCCTTGGCGGCACTGGGATTGATCGATGAATACCTCTTCGTGATTCATCCCCGGATCGCCGGTCACGGTCCGACGCTTTTCGCCGGACTGCCGAAGCATCTCGACTTGAAGCTCGTCAGTCGGCGGGAGTTTGCCTCTGGAGCGGTGGCTATGGGGTATGAGCTGAGAAGTTAGCGGGTGTTTTCTCCACCCAACTCTCTCGCTCAAATTCTGCAGAACTCTCTTTCTCTTTTAACGTTCTCGTAGATCAGCATGGTGGCTTAAGACAGGCTCAGTTGAAGTGAAACCATGCTTTTACAACGGCCCAGAAAACTCCGATTACAATTCCCGCCAGCAGCAGGATTTTGCACAATCGGGGGATTATGTTGTCCCATGAATCAGCCATGGTTTCCCACCTGTATCCAGCCTTCCAAGTATCATCGCCAGTAGCATAACGTTGGAAAATACTGATGACGGTCACCTCATCGAGTGTTGGGGAATCAGCGGTAAATTGTGCAACATGGTTCTCCTCCAATGAAAAGCCGATCCATCCTTCTGTGGGCAATCCAGATGTGGTCAAGGAGTTGCCTTCGCTTCGCCGCAAGGTCAACAGCGAGATGGGAGGAGAAAGCCATTTGCTTTCCTCGCGGGGAATGGAACGAAATGCCTCCGCGATTTTCTCCAAAGAGGGGTTCTCGATGCGCTTGCCATCCACATCCAGCACCAAGGTCATGTTTCTTTTTTGCCTTTGCTGGACCTGTTTTTCAATGCGAAAGGGGAAACAAAAAAGCCCCGGCTTTGTAGCCGGGGCTTTCGAATCTTTATGACCTGAAAGATTACTTCATGCGGTCGAAGTTCTTTTGCAGGATCTGCCAGTCTTTCGCGTCTTTCACCTTCTCGCGGTGCGAGGCGATGAGCTTGGCTTCGTTCTGGTTCTTCGTCGGGCGGCTGTTCTTGTAGAAGATGCCGAACTGGCCCGGGAACGGTTCGTCCGCGAGCTTGTAGGCGGCGTATTCATCCGTCACGTCGTGGCCTTCCGGGATGAGGTCGAACTTGCCACCCTTGCGCGGGTTGGCGGAGTCGAACGCGCCGGGGAAGAACTCGATGCACTCGCTCAAGCACTGGATGAAGCTGAAGCCATCATGATCCATGGCGGCTTCCATCATCTGCAGCACGTGATTCGGGTTCGTAGAAGTCGTGCGGCCCACGAACGTCGCGCCCATGGACACCGCTTGCTTCACCGGATTGATCGGGCGATCGGAAGAACCCCAGATATCCGTCTTGGACTTGAAGCCCATCGGGGATGTCGGGGACGTCTGTTTCTTCGTCAAACCGTAAACCTGGTTGTCCATGACCACGTAGGTCATCTTGATATTCTTACGCGCCGTGTGCGTGAAGTGGTTGCCACCGATGGAGAAGGCATCGCCGTCCCCACCGAAGACGAACACGTGCAGGTCCGGGCGGCTCAGCGAGATACCGCTGGCGAAAGGCAGCGCGCGGCCATGGATGAAGTGCGCGCCGTGCGCCTGCACGAAGTAGGGGAAGCGGCTGGAGCAGCCGATGCCCGCCACCGTCGTGATCTTCTCATGCCACATCTTGCGCTTTTCGATCAGTTTGAAATAGAGCGCGAGAACGGAGAAGTCACCGCAGCCGGGGCACCACGTCGGGTGATCGGCGGCGACTTCTTTCTTGGTCAGGCCCTTGCGATCGGCATCCGCGATGGGCGGCACCGGGGCGGTGTTCAGGCTGCCCGTGCGGGACAGCGGCTGGAACGGGAATGCAAAAGTTTCCATATGCTTGCTTAGATAAATTATGCGGTTACTTGGCCAGCTTGTGGGCGTTATCCAGGATTTCCTTCACCTTCCAGGTGAGGCCGTCCACCTTCGTGATGCCGCGGATGCTCGCGTTGCAATAACGCGCGCGGAGGATGGCGCAGAGCTGGCCGTAGCCGTAGAGACCTTCATCGTTCAATTCCACGACGAAGATGTGTTTGAAGCCGCTGAAGATCTTGTCCAGATCGTTCGGCAGCGGGTTGAGATACTTGATGTGCAGCGCGGAGATGGCCTCGCCAGCAGCGCGGGCGCGATCCACGGCTTCGCGGACTGGACCTTGGCTCGAGCCCCAGCTCACCAAGAGAATCTGGCCTTCGTTCGGGCCATAAACCTTCGGCAACGGCAGGTCGGCGCCGAGCTTCTTGATCTTGTTACGGCGCTTGGCACCCATCTGCACGTGCAGCTTCGGTGAACCAGTCGGGTGACCGAGCTCATCGTGCTCCAGACCGGTGACCACGGGATACTTGCCGCTGCCCACACGTGTACCGGGGGCGAGATGGCGCGTGATGCCGTCGTTTGCAGAGAGGTCGTAAGGCTTGTGATCGGTGACCGGTGTGAGGTCCGGGCTGATGTCCTGGCAAATCTGCTCGAGGTTCGGTTCCGGGAACGCTTCGATACGCGTGGCGATGCCTTGATCCGTGAGGAACAGCACGGGCACGCTGTATTTGCGGGCGATGTTCACGGCCTCGATGGCCATGTAGAAGCAGTCTTCCACATTCGCCGGGGCGATGACCACGCGTGGTGAATCACCGTGACCGCCGAAGCAGGCGATGTTCAGGTCGGACTGCTCAACGTTCGTCGGCATGCCCGTGGAGGGACCGCCGCGTTGCACGTCGATGACCACCAGCGGCATTTCCGCCATGACGGCCCAACCGATGGCTTCCGTCTTCAGCGAGATACCAGGACCGGAGGAACCCGTGACCGCCACGCGACCTGCGTAGCTGGCGCCGATGGCCATGGAGACGGCTGCGATCTCGTCTTCGCACTGCACGAAGGTGCCGCCGTATTTCGGCAGTTCCTTGCGGAGCAGCTCCATGATGTCGGACCAAGGCGTGATCGGATAACCGGCACCGAAACGCACACCCGCGGCGATGAGGCCGTAGGCGATGGCTTCGTTACCGTTCATCACCACCTGATTGCCGCCCTTGTGGACGCCTTCATTAAATTGATAGATCTCGACGGCCTTCTCGAGCGAGTGGCTGTAACCGGCGTTGAAGCAGGTGACGGCGTTCTGGACGATCGTCGGGTCTTTGCCACCGAAACGCTCTTCGATGAGCTTCATCAGCTTCGGCACGTTCAGGTCGAACATCTTGGCCAGGAGGCCCATGGAGTAGATGTTCTTGCCCTTATCACGGCCGGTGCCGCCGATGGCTTCCACCGTGAGGCTGGAGATATTGATGCCGATGTGGTGATACGATTCCTGCCACTCGGGCTTCGGCGTGCAATGATCGGCGTCATAGAGGACGATGCCGCCCTTTTTCAGCGAGTTGATGTGGCCTTCGTAAGAGTGCTGATAGAAGGCCAGCAAGAGATCCGCCTCATCACCGGCGCTCAAGACCTCGCCGGAGCCGATGCGGACCTGGAAGATGGAGGGACCGCCGGAAATGGTGGCGGGAATGGTCATAAACGTCATGACCTCCTGCTCGCTGCGGCCGGCGAGGCGCGCGAGGAAACCACCGATGGCCTGAATACCGTCCTGTGAATTTCCCGCGATACGGATGACCGCTTCAGAAATGCGGGACACCTTGGGGGAAGCACCGCCCGAAGTGGGGGCGGCAGTTGTAGACTCGCTCATATTTGCCTGAAAATCGCTTTAGATACCGCCGGGACCTGTCTTAGTTGTTTTGATGTTTAGACAGTAAGTCCGTATTAACGTCGGTACCTGCGTTTGAGGTTCACACTATCATGGGGGGGCGCGTAGTCAAATGATTAGTGGAACTTTATCTGCTTCATTATCAAGTATTTGCGCATAAAACGCCCTTCTTGAAGGGGCGGTTTTGGAGAAAATCACTAAGCTGTCAATAGTAAAATAAGCAAATCTACTACTTGAATATTAGGCCGACAAAAGTCGATCCATATAGAATTCGATGCCTCTCGCGACGCCTTCACCGCATGGATGCTGGCTGAGATAGCCACCCTCGCGCTCTACCTGAGCTTTCACGACAGGAATCGCATTTGAAGGTGCAACGAGTGCGTGTGCGAACTGCTTTTTCAGCATCGGCAAGTCATTCAAGTGATCGCCTGCGGCTAAAGTCCGCTCCGGCGGAATGCCTAATAAGCGACCGACTTCTGCGAGTGCCGTGCCTTTATTATAAGCGGCATGGCTGAAGCGCGCATAGATGTCGTTCCGCACCAAAGTGAGGTTCGGGATCGTGGCGCAGTAAGCCTCCATGTAAACTTGGATGGCGTCCGCATCCTGGTTGTTATCCGCAATGAGGCAGAAAGGGGACCACGGGTCTTCGTAAAGCGTGGCTTTAAATTTCGAATTCACCCAGCCGACCAAATCAGGCAAATCCTTGCGCACGAGGGCGAAGAGCGCGTTTTGATCCGCCGTGCAGCGTTGATTCCACGGGTCTACGCTGCTGAATTTGAAATGACCATCCTCGCCGGTGCGTTGATGGATCTCGCGTTCCACCACTACGACGTAGTCCGGTTTGATGCGCACATGACCGCGGCCCAGCGTCTCCATCAGGCTGTTCATATCACGGCCCGTATTGATGATCCACTTCGCGCCTTTGCTTTGCAGATGCGCGATGATGGCTTGCAAGGTTTCGGGCACGGGCGGATTCGTGAATTCGGAGAACAGAGTTCCGTCGAAGTCAGTCGAGATAAGCTGGATGGGCAAAGTCATTTTGATTCAAACGATCAGGCTCCGCTTGCGCCCGTAGAGAAACGTAAGCTAGGTTCCCCTGTCAACGCTTATGGCCAGCCTCCAGGAACAATACGACGACGCGATGTATGACTTCAGTTGCGGCGATTACGACGCTGCGATCGGGAAGTTCCGCGCCATCCTCGCCGTGGAGCCGGAGCATTTCGATGCCCAGCTCTCCCTCGGCATGGCCTACTATCGTAAGGAAGATTATACCACAGCCATCGCTGAAGGCCACAAGGCAGAGAAGCTGAAACCCAAAGAACAGCTCGTGCACACGAACCTCTCGCTGTTCTACATGAAGTCGGGCGATAAGAAGACCGCCGAACATCACGGCCTGCAGGCACGCATCGCCTCCTGGAAGGAGAATATGGGCGCACCAGGCGCGGCTCCAGCGGATGCGGGTGATCCAGAATTGCAGATGGCGAAGCCGAAGGTGGAAGGATTCAAAACCCCGGAGAAATTTCCCGATATGCCGTGGAAGAAGAAGCCGGTGGTCAGCGCCTCTTCGCCTAAACCCGACACGGAGAAGAAAGAAGGCGGTAATCCATGAACCGGCCTATTGTGTTTGGTTTCATGGTGGTGTGCGCATTGTTCTGGACCGTGATGTTCGTGCTCCCGTTTGTCATCAAGCCTTCAGCGGAAAGCGGGGAAAAGCAGTCGACGGTCTTGAAAGATATTGAAGCGCGGCGCTCAACCGCCTTGGGTTTCATGGTGATTTCGTGGGTGGGCGTGGCCGTGCTGCGGATGGGCAAGTCCACCAGCAAATCCGCATGAGCGAGTTCCTTCCAGCCGCACCATTGGCACAGATACCTGCGGGTCGCGGGCTGACTGTGCAAGTTGGCGGACGCGAACTCGCGCTGCTGCGGGAAGGAGATAAAATTTACGCACTGGATAACAAATGCCCGCACAAAGGCGCGCCATTGAGTTTCGGTTGGGTGGAGAATGGCAAGGTGGCGTGTCCCATGCACGGCTGGGAATTCGAGTGTGGAACGGGAGTTTGCACCGATCGTCCGAATGTGGCGGTGAACCGGTATGAGGTGAAGGTGGAAGAGGGGATGGTGATGGTGAAGGTGGAGTAGGAGCGTGACTCTCCGAGTCGCAGCAATACGCCTGAGCAAAGTTAGCTCACAAAACGACTGGCGTATTCGCCGGGGGAGGTTTTTAAAATGTTTTACCTCGTTTGATTATTGGATGTTGCCGCGACTCGGAGAGTCGCGCTCCGGCCGCGTGGGCTGGTTCCCCATCGCTTTTTGCGTCAGGCTGTGTTAGATAGATTTCAACGTGAAGCAGCGACTCATGATTTAACCATTCACAAATCACGATTTACACTTTCTCACCATGAAAAGCGCATACGAACTGGCGATGGAACGCCTAAGCAAATCCTCGCCCACCGTCAAGCTGACCGCCGCACAGAAGACCGAACTGGCCGAGCTGGAATCCGTTTACGCGTCCAAGATCGCGGAGCGCGAACTGGCCACGAAGGACGCGATCAAGAAGGCGGAATCGGAAGGGGATTTCGAGAAGATGGGCGAGTTGGAAAAGGAACTGCCGTTCATCCGGAAGAATCTGCAGGCGGATCTGGAAGCGAAGAAGGAAACGGTGCGGCAGCGGAAGAAGTGAAGTCTGTTGTTTGCCTGGTTCGCTTTTAATCGTGCCGTTAGGCGCGAAAGATTCTTAGCGGCGGCCTTTAAGCCGCCGTCTTTTTTGATAGGACTGCGTCGCGTTAGCGACGCAAGATGCTTTTCTCTTCGGTCACTACGTGACCATTCATCACTTACGTCTCACAGCGGCTTAAAAGCCGCTGCTAGGAATCTTTTGGCCCTACGGGCCAAAGGGTGACAGTTAGGCCTTGCCTGTTGCGAAAGAGAGCCAAGTGAGAAGGGTGCTGTGCTTCGCGATTTAGCGTGAAATGAAAGGAAACTTTTGGCCTCATGGCACGGCGGTGAGCAACCGCGGCATGCTGGCCAAAGGTTATTTTACGGCGACTTATGTTTCCTCTGTGGATGACACGGAGCAGCCGTTTGCCCTTTGGATTCCCCGGAGTTACTCGCGGCGCAAGGCTTATCCTCTCATGGTGGTGCTGCATGGTTCGGATGCGGATCATCGGATGATCCCGGAGAGCTGTTTTGAGATCCAGAAAAACGGGTTTCGCGAAGACATGATTTTGCTCAGCCCGTTTGGACGAGGGGATATTGATTACGCTGGGCCCGGTGAGACGGATATCTGGGCGGCGATGAACTGGGTGCGGGAGCGGTATCGCGTGGATGCGCGGCGGCAATATCTCACAGGGCTTTCACTCGGCGGTTACGCAGCGTGGCAACTGGCGTGCGAATATCCCGAGCAATGGGCAGCCATCGCGCCTGTGTGCGGTGGTGGTGATGTGAAAGCCGTGAGCGCGATGAAGTCCGTGCCGGTGTGGTGCGTGCACGGGGAGAAAGATGATGTCGTGCCGGTGGAGAATGCGCGGCGCATGGTGGATGCGCACAAGCTCATGGGCGGCAAGGTGCGCTACGATGAATTGCGCGGCTGGGGACACAATGTGTGGGATTGGATCTACGACGGCGACCGCAAGACCGACACGCTGGCGGAATGGTTTTTACAGCATCGCAAGGCGAAGACAGTGGAAACGCGAGTGAGTCCGAAGCGGCGCGGCACGTTTCTCGATCTGTTCAACGAGCGCGTGATCATCTCGTATCCGGCGAATTCACCGGTGCCGCGTGAGGTGGATATGCTGCGGCAACAGGCGGAGAAGCTGGCACGTTTTTCTTGGGGTGAGAACACGATGCGCACGGGACGTCTCATCGTGAAGAGTGATGCGGAACTCACAGCGGCGGAGGTGGCGAGTGCCAATATCATCGCGCTGGGGCGCAGTGATAATCATGCATGGTTGCAGAAGGCGGAGCGCAAGCTGGTCGCGCGGCATGTGAAGGGGCAGTTGCAGGTGAGCCGCAAGCCGTATCTCGGCAAATCACTGCTCGCACTGACGATGCAGCCGAGCCCGTGGAATAAGGAGAAGCTGCTTGGCGTGCTTACGTATCAGCAATTCCGCCAGATGAAGGACATCGCGGATTTTGTGCTGAACCGGCTGAGCGGTTTGGGCGCGGTGAATGTGTATGACACGGCTGAGAAGAAATTCCTAATGACCAAATCCGAATGACGAAGGAATGACCAATTTCCAATGCCCTAATTGGACATTGCTCATTCCTTCGTCATTCGTGCTTGGACATTCGTCATTTCCCAGCTTGTTTCCTCTGCCACAGATCAAAATGGAACAGTGCCACCACCACGAGTGAGTGCTGGATCTTTCCTGATCGCACGAGTTCCGGGAGGTCCTTGATCGGCACCAAGCGCGTGATGATGTCTTCACCGGTATCGAAACGGGTTTCCGAGGAGAAATGGCAATTGCGCACCAACACCGTGTAACACGTGTTGTTCATGATAGCCGGATTGGCGGCGACTTGGCCTAGCAACATGGCGTCAGTGCCTTCAAAGCCGGTTTCTTCCAGTAGTTCGCGCACGCCAGCTTCCACGGGATCGTTATCGCCTTTGTCGATGATGCCGCCGGGGATCTCGAGCTCGATGGAGTTCGTGCCATGACGATACTGCTCGATCATCACGATCTCGTCGTCTTCGGTCAGGGCGATGATGTTCACCCAGTGACGGGATTCGATGACGTAGAACTCCATCTCCTTATGCGTGCGGGGCGAGACCTTGCGGTCGGCGCGCGTGGTGAAGATGCGGTAGTTGTTCAGCGGTTTTGATTCTACCAGCGGCCACGGCCTGATTCTATCGCTCATGCTGTCTCCTTGGGATTATTCCTGAACCACGAATGGACACGAATGCTTGTAGCGGTTTTGGAGCGCGGGTCTCTGACCCGCAGCAATGTCCGAATGCCCGCAGGTAACAACATGGCCTGCGAGGTTGTTGGAATTTGCTGCGACTCGGAGAGTCGCGCTCCAGGGTCTTGCATTCATTCGCGTCTATTGGTGTTTCCTAGAATCCCCGTTCCTTGGCAGCCCAGCCTTGTCGCATCAAGGTGAGCAGGTGTGTCAGCGCTTCCTCGTAAGTTTTCCCTTTGGTTTCGGCGAGCTGGCGGGCCCGCTTATCGAGCTGGCCCGCCATCTCCAATGATTTTTCCTTGGGACAACCCATGGCCACGAGCACTTGCGCGAGTTGTTCGTGGTCCATGGTGTGAAACTGTTAAGCAGTGATGGTGCTGATGCGCACGCTTTCCACCTGGATGCGTTCCTTCGGCTTGCTGCGTTCGCCGCCATTGCTCATGCCTGTGGGTGTATCGCCGATGAGACCGAGCACATCATCACCTTGGATGACTTTGCCGAAGGCGGTGTATTGGCGATCGAGGAACTTCGCATCGGCGAGGCAGATGAAGAACTGGCTGCCAGCCGAGTTCGGGTCTTGCGAGCGAGCCATGGAGAGCACGCCGCGGACATGGGGGCGTTCATTGAATTCCGCCTTCACCTTCCAGCCCGGATTACCCGTGCCCCAGCGATATTCTTCCTCCGGGTCTTTGGTCAGCGGATCGCCGCCCTGGATCATGAAACCCTTCACGATGCGATGGAAGCAGGTGCCATCGTAAAAGCTTGAGTTCGCGAGCTTTTTGAAATTTTCAACGGTCTTGGGAGCGACGTCCGGCCAGAATTCCACGACCATTTCTCCCTTGTTGGTCTTGATGACGGCCACTTCTTTATTTGCTTGCATGATAAGGTTGTCCGTTGCCTTCCGGCGGGGACGTGGGCTAACTTCCGCCTCTGCCGCCGGTTTGTCACGTCATTTTGCGGTGAACCGGCGGAGCAGTTTGGACGTCCAATAAGTTGAACGTCCGTAAATCGAGACTAACTATATGAAGCAATCAGTGATCCGTTCGCTGTTCCTCGGTGGCCTCTTGATGGCCGCCACGCTGCCTTTTTCAACCATGGCTCAAGACGCATTAAAAGACGGGCTCTACGCGGAGATCGATACCACGAAGGGCAAAATCCTCATCCAGCTCGAATTCGAGAAGACGCCGCTGACGGTGGCGAACTTCGTCGGTCTGGCGGAAGGCACCAAAGATTCCAACAAGCCGAAAGGCACGAAGTTCTATGACGGCGTGATCTTTCATCGCGTCATCCCCGGCTTCATGATCCAGGGCGGTGATCCGGATGGCCGCGGCACGGGCGGTCCCGGTTACAAGTTCCCAGATGAGTTTGATCCCACCCTGAAGCACACGAGCGAGGGCATCCTGTCCATGGCGAATTCCGGTCCCGGCAGCAACGGCAGCCAATTCTTTATCACGCTCGGGCCTACGCCACATCTGGATGGCCGGCATAGCGTGTTTGGCAAAGTGATCCAAGGTCAGGATGTGGTGAAAGCCATCGGCGATGTGCCGAAGGGCGCGCAAGACCGCCCGATCACCGAAGTGAAAATGAACACGGTGAAAATCATCCGCCAAGGCGACAAGGCCAAGGCGTTCAAGGCTGACCAGGCGGCGTTTGATGCATTGCTCAAAGGCGCAGGTGCCCGCGAAGCGGAGAACAACAAGAAAGCGGCGGAAGCAGCCAAAAAGGCGACGGAAGCCACGCTGGCCGAGATTAAAGCGCGTTTCCCGAAGTCGGAAATGGTGACTACGGCATCAGGTCTTCAGTATCTTACGGTCACTGATGGTTCGGGCGATGGCATCAAGGCGGACGGAAAAGCCAGTGTACACATCGTGGCCAAACTCGCGACGGGTGAATTGCTGGATGATACAACCAAGCGCGGCCAGCCGGTTCCGTTGGAACTGGGCCGTACGATGCCCGGTTTGTCCGAAGGCGTCACGGGTATGAAGAAGGGCGGCAAGCGCATCCTTATTGTTCCTCCCAAGCTGGGCTTCGGCGAAGCGGGTGGTCGCGGCATCCCTCCGATGGCGACGATTATCTTTGAAGTCGAATTGGTGAGCTTTTAAGCAATCAACTCTAACTACTACTATGAGCCGCGAACAACAGCAGCTTGATAACGCCATCGCCAGCCTGAAGGCTAAGCATCCCAACGCGCAACTGGTGACCAGCCCTTCGGGCTTGAGCTACTTGGTGACGGCCGAAGGCCAAGGCAACAAGCCCAAGCCGGGCACGGATATCAAAGCGCATTACACGGGCAAGCTCGTGAACGGTACGGTGTTCGACAGCTCGGTGGAGCGTGGCGAACCGTTGGAGTTCACCGTGGGCGTCGGCCAGGTCATCGCTGGCTGGGACGAGGCGCTGGTGGATATGAAGAAGGGCGAGAAACGCGTCCTGATCATCCCGCCGCAGCTCGGTTACGGTGCGAGCGGTGCTGGTGGTGTCATTCCGCCGAATGCCACGCTGATCTTCGAAGTGGAGATGGTGGGATTTTAAGTAATCCTTAGAATATTCAGAAAACCGCTGTCTGGCTTCTGCTGGACGGCGGTTTTTGCTTTGGAGCGCGACTCTCTGAGTCGCAGCAGGGTGAAAAGCCAAATAGCGGTAAAAATGGCTGCGGTTAAGTGATGGAAAGCCTTTGAAGTGACTCGGGCTGCTTTTGCTAATGAGAGTTGCTGCGACTCGGAGAGTCGCGCTCCACTTGGAAACCGGCTGAAATCAGGGGGTATGAGCGGAATTTCTGATTAAGCGGATAAGTAGACTCAAATTCGTCCCTTTTGTTCAAAAAAATCGCTTGTGAAAAATTTCACGATGAGACACTCTGCCGGACCGTTTCGGTTGTAACGAAGTACGAATGCGGCCTTTTTGTGAGGTCCGTAAACGTGTTTTTGGGTAATAGAATGCGCACGCTGAAATCAATTTTGGCGGCAGTGGCCTTGTTGGCTCTGCCTCTGTTCGGTCTGGCAGCTGAGTCTGTGGCTCCAGCCGTGCAGGAAACTTTGCATGCGGCTACGAATGCCGTCGGTGAAGCGGCTGGTCATGCGGCTGACGCAGCTCATGCGGCAGGTGCGCATGCCGAGCATCATGCTGAGGGTTTGCCTGCTCATGCTCCCGTGCTCGTGGATTTGGGTTTCTTCAAGGTCACCAATTCTATGGTGGTCACTTGGATCGTGGCGATTTTCCTGATTGTTGGCGCGCAGATGGCGACGAGCAAGCTGCAGCGCGTTCCCTCCGGTTTGCAGAACTTCGCTGAGTGGGTGGTGGAAAGCTTGGAAAACTTCCTCGCAGGTCTGCTGGGTCACAAGCTCGCCCGTGAAACGTTCTGGTTCTACGCTTCGGTGTTCCTCTTCATTCTTTTCGCCAACTGGTTCGGTTTGATCCCGGGTGTGGGTTCGATCGGTTGGGGTGTGCCGGATGCGGAAGGTCACTTGCATCACTTGAGCCGTCCGGTGTTCCGTGGTGCGAATGCGGACCTGAACATGACTTCGGCCATGTCTATCGTATTCTTTGTGGCGTGGATCTATTGGGCGGTGAAAGCGAATGGTGTGGGTGGCACCTTCAGTCATATCTTCGGTTATCATGGTGACGCGGTGGGTGGTATGAAGGCGTTCCTGATCTTGGTGTTCTTGATGGTGGGTCTGTTGGAGGTGGTTTCCATCCTGTTCCGTCCGGTGTCCCTCAGCTTCCGTCTCTACGGTAACATTTTCGCCGGTGAAAACTTGCTGGAAGCCATGGCGATCATGGGTGGCAAATACTTCGGCTGGCTGGTGCCGTTGCCGTTCTATTTCTTGGAGTTGCTGGTCGGCTTCGTGCAGGCCTTGGTGTTCACCTTGCTGACGGCGATCTTCACGCAGTTGATCTGCTCGCACGGTGATGGGGATCACGCTCATGAAGAGGCGGGTCACGAGCATCATTAAGATTTAAACAATTTCGGCAGTCTGACCATTGGCTATGACTGTGGGGGCTGCCGGGAAAGACAAAGAAAGGTAAATAACATGTTCGCAGAAATCAGTGGCAATCTGCACGTAGCCATCGCGGCTCTCGGTTCCGCTATCGCCGTAGGTATCATCGGCATGAAGGCGTCCGAAGCAGTTGGTCGTAACCCGGGTGCATCAGGCAAGATCCTGACCCAGGCGATCATCAGCTCCGCTCTGGCGGAAGGTATCGTGTTCTTCGCGATCTTCCTCGTGAAGAATACCTAAGCCTGAGTGCTTGTAGTTATATCCGGGCTGCTTCGGCAGCCCGGGTTAATGCGAACCAGTTAATTTTTTGATTTTATGATCAATCACTTGATGCTTGCGGCAGCAGCGGCTGCTCCTGCTGGTGCGGAACAAAGCATTCCGGCGCAAATCGCCGAGACGTTCGGTTGGAATGCATCGCTGTTCATCTCCCAGCTCATCTCGTTCGTTGTCGTGGCGTTGTTGCTCAAGAAGTTCGCCTACGGCCCGATCTTGAACATGCTCGCTGAACGTCAGAAGACGATCCAGCAGGGCTTGGAGAACGCCGAGAAGATCAAGGTGGAACTCGCCCAGGCTGAGACGGAGCGCAAGCGTCTGATCTCTGAAGCCAGCGCAGCGGCCAGCAAGATCATCGAAGAAGCCCGCACAGCAGCGGCCCAAATCACCGAGCGCGAAAGCCAGAAGGCGGTCGCGGCTGCGGCTGAGATCATCGCCAAGGCGAAGCAGGCGAATGAGAGCGAATTCAAGCGTTTGGAAACCGAGTTGAAGCGTGAGATCGGTAACCTCGCGGTGAAGGCGGCGATGCAAGTCTCCGGCAAGATCCTTTCTGCGGATGACCAGAAGCGTCTGGCCGAGGAAACGAATCGCCAGTTGGCTGCTTAATCAACTAAGCAACTTTTTAAACTACTGTGAAAATCGGCAAACAAGCCCGTCGTGATGCGAAGCAGCTCTTTTTGACCTGCCGCGTGAACGGCCTGTTGGACGAGAGCCGCGTGCGGGAAGCGGTGACCCAGGTGATCGCGCGCAAGCCGCGCGGTTATGTGGCCACGCTCCAGCATTTCCAGCGCTTGGTGAAGCTGGACTTGGACCGTCGCACGGTCCGCGTGGAAAACGCGACCGAGACCTCGCCGGAATTGATGGCCAGCATCAAGGCGAACTTGGAAAAGCGTTACGGCACGGGCTTGAACGTCACCTTCTGGGTGAATCCGGCCTTGATCGGTGGTTTGCGTATCAAAGTGGGCAGCGATGTGTATGACGGCAGCGTGGCCGCGCGTCTGAATGCCCTTAAAGAATCTCTGTAATTTTAGGAATTTTAACGAACTGCTATGAGCTCCATTCTCCAGGATATTGAAGCCCAGATCGCCGGCGTGAAGACGTCGGTCTCCAAGCAAAACGTCGGTATCGTCCGTGAGATCTCTGACGGTGTGGCGAAGATCGAAGGTCTGACTGACGCGATGGCCAACGAGATGTTGGACTTCGGTAACGGCGTCATCGGCCTCGCGCTGAACCTCGAAGAAACCGAAGTCGGTGCGATCATCTTGGGTGACTACCTCTCCGTGAAGGAAGGCGCCGAAGTCCGCACTACGGGCAAGCTGCTCTCCGTGCCGGTGGGCAAGGGCCTGCTCGGTCGCGTGGTGGACGTGCTCGGTCGTCCGTTGGACGGCAAGGGTCCGATCCAAGCCACGACGCAATATCCGGTGGAAAAGATTGCGCCCGGTATCATCAAACGCCAATCCGTGAGCCAGCCGCTCCAGACGGGTATCATGGCGATCGACGCGATGATCCCCGTGGGCCGTGGTCAACGTGAATTGATCATCGGTGACCGTTCGACGGGTAAGACCGCGATCGGCGTGGACACGATGATCAACCAGGCGAAGATCAACAACCAGGCGAAGCAAGCGGATGGTTCCTATCCGAAGGGTTTCCGCCCGGTTTACAGCATTTACGTGGCCGTCGGTCAGAAGCAATCCAACGTGGCGCGCGTGATCGCGGAGTTGGAAAAGGCGGGCGCGTTGGAATACTCCATCGTCGTCGTGGCTGCCGCTTCCGATTCTGCCGCGAACCAATACCTCTCTCCGTTCTCCGGTGCGGCGATGGGCGAGTGGTTCATGGATAACGGCATGGATGCGCTCATCATTTTTGATGATCTCTCCAAGCAAGCTGTTGCCTATCGCCAAGTTTCCCTCGTCTTGAAGCGTCCGTCTGGTCGTGAAGCGTATCCGGGTGACGTGTTCTATCTCCACAGCCGTTTGCTCGAGCGTTCCGCCCGTGTGAATGAGCGCGCTGGTGGCGGTTCTTTGACGGCCTTGCCGATCATCGAGACGCAAGCTGGTGACGTGTCCGCGTACATCCCGACGAACGTGATCTCCATCACGGACGGCCAGATCTACTTGGAAACGGATTTGTTCTACCAAGGCGTTCGCCCTGCTATTTCCGTCGGTCTCTCGGTGTCCCGCGTAGGTTCCGCCGCGCAGATCAAGGCGATGAAGCAAGTGGCCGGCAAGATCAAGCTGGACTTGGCGCAGTTCCGCGAGCTCGCGGCCTTCGCGCAGTTCGGTTCCGATCTCGATGCGAAGACGCAAGCCACGCTCGAGCGCGGTAAGCGCATCGTGGAACTGTTCAAGCAGAACCAATACAATCCGTTGCCGGTCGAGAACCAAGTGGCCGTTCTGTGGACGATGCAGAATGCGTTGCTGGACGACGTGGCCGTGGACAAGGTCAAAGATTTCCAAGGCAAGCTCCTCGACTTCCTGGGCACGCGCAAAGCGTCGTTGCTTGAGAAGATCCGCACCGAGAAAGCCATCAACGACGCTCTCGCAGCCGAGTTGAAGGCGGCGGTGACCGAGTTCAAGCAGTCTTATCGCTAAGCGATCTCACAGCCGTAAACGCATTTAACGAACCATGCCCAGCACGCGCGACATACGCCGACGGATCAAGTCGGTGAAGAACACGGCGCAGATCACCAAGGCGATGCAGATGGTGGCGTCGTCCAAGATGCGCAAGGCGCAGTTGGCCGCCCTCGCGGGCCGTCCCTACGCCACGCTCATGAATGAGGTGCTGGCAGCGGTGAGTGAAGGCGCCGGTGAGTTCACCCACGCGCTGATGGACAAGCGCGAAGTGAAGAAGCGCGCGATCATCGTGATCAGCACGGACAAAGGTCTGTGCGGTGCCTTGAACTCCAACTTGCTGCGTGAAGCGGGTAAGCTGGACAAGAACACCACAGTTTACATCACGGCTGGCCGCAAGGCGTCGCAGTTCATCGCGCGCACGAAGCGTAATCTGGCGGCGGAGTTCACCTACAAGGACGCTCCGCAGTTCAGCGAAGCGCGCGCCATCTCCAAGTTCGCCCAGGAACTGTTCCTGAGCGGCGAGGTTGATCAGGTGGACGTGCTCTACACGAATTTCATCAACACGCTCACGCAGAAGCCCGAGATGCGCACGCTGTTGCCGATCGGCGAAGTGGGTGCGTTGGATGCTGACATGGGCGGCCATAATAACGAAGCCGCGAAGCTGCAGAAGAGCGAGCTGGAATATCAGTTTGAGCCGAGCGCGGGCGAAGTGTTCAGCAACTTGCTGCCGCATTACCTGAACTATCAGGTGTATCAATATCTGCTGGAAGCCAAGGCGTCCGAGCATAGCGCACGGATGGTGGCGATGAAGAGCGCGACCGACAACGCGAAGCAACTCATCAAAGACCTTACGCTGGAATACAACAAGCTGCGTCAGGCAAATATCACGAAAGAACTTTTGGAAATCACCAGCGCCGCGATGGCGATGGGCTAATTCTAGATCCGCATGAACAAAGGCAAAATCGTTCAAATCATCGGTCCGGTGGTGGACGTGGAGTTCACAGGCAATCTGCCTGCGATCTACAACGCACTGACCATCAATTTCACCCCGCCCGGCGGCGAAGCCGTCAAGTTGACGCTCGAAGTGCAACAGCACCTCGGCGACAACTGGGTCCGCGCCGTGGCCATGAGCACGACGGAAGGTCTCCGTCGCGGCATGGAAGTCACGGACGTCGGCGCACCCATCTCGATGCCCGTCGGTGAGGCCGTGATGGGCCGCGTGTTCAACGTCACTGGCGACCCTATCGATGAGCAGGGCCCGGTGAAGGCGGACAAGTTCAACCCGATCCATCGTCAAGCCCCGGCGCTCGTGGACCAGTCCACCAGCCCGCAGATCCTGACCACCGGTATCAAAGTGATCGACCTGATCTGCCCGTTCTTGAAGGGTGGTAAGGTCGGCGCGTTCGGTGGCGCCGGTGTAGGCAAGACCGTCGTGATCATGGAGCTGATCAACAACATCGCGAAGCTGCACGGCGGTATCTCGATGTTCGCGGGTGTCGGTGAGCGTACCCGTGAAGGTAACGATCTTTACAACGAAATGATCGAGTCCAACGTCATCAAGGTGAAGAAGGACGAGCATGGTCATCCGAAGAAGGATGAGCATGGCATGCCGATCATCGAACCCGGTTCCCGTATCGGACTGGTGTATGGCCAGATGAACGAACCTCCGGGTGCACGTCTGCGCGTGGCATTGTCCGCTCTCGCCGTGACGGAATATTTCCGTGACGAGAAGAACCAGGACGTGCTGCTGTTCGTCGATAACGTGTTCCGCTTCTCGCAGGCCGGCTCGGAAGTTTCCGCGCTGCTGGGTCGCACACCGTCCGCGGTGGGTTACCAGCCGACGCTCGCTGCCGAGATGGGTAACTTGCAGGAACGCATCACCTCGACGAAGAAGGGTTCCATCACGTCCTTCCAGGCCGTTTACGTGCCTGCGGATGACTTGACTGACCCGGCGCCCGCCACGACGTTCGCGCACTTGGATGCGACGATCGTGCTGGAGCGTTCCATCGCCGAGTTGGGCATCTTCCCGGCCGTGGATCCGCTGGCCTCGAACTCCCGCGCTTTGACGCCGGACATCGTCGGCCAGGAGCATTACAATGTGGCCCGTGGCGTGCAGAAGATTCTGCAACGCTACAAGGACCTGCAAGACATCATCGCGATCTTGGGTATGGATGAACTCTCGCCCGAAGACAAGACGACGGTGTTCCGCGCCCGTAAGATCCAGAAGTTCCTCAGCCAGCCCTTTACGGTTGCTGAGCAGTTCACGGGGCGTAAGGGTGAGCAGGTGCCGGTGGCCGAGACGGTGCGCGCGTTCAAGGAAATCATTGAAGGCAAGCACGACGACGTGAACGAGGCCGACTTCTACATGAAGGGCTCGATCGACCAAATCAAAGGCTAGTTTAGTTGAGTGATGATGGTTGAGAGTTGAGGGCTATTCCCTCTCTCAACCCTCAACTCAAACTACACTCAACAGCAATGGCTACACTGAAACTAGAAATCGTCACGCCGGAAGCGAAGATCTATTCCGAAGACGTGGACATGGTGACGCTTCCCGGTGTCGAAGGCGAGATGGGCATCTACCCGATGCACGTGCCGCTGATGACGCAGGTGGTGGCGGGTGAAGTGGCCGTGCGCAAGAACGGCCAGGACAGCCTGCTCGCGGTGGGTGATGGATTCGTCCAGATCACCGGTGACCGCGTGGCCATCCTCACGGACATGGCCGTGAAAGCGGATGACATCGACGAGAACAAGGCCGAGGAAGCCCGCAAGCGTGCGGAAGCGCGTCTGCAGGAGAAGCTGAGCGACGAAGAGTCCGCCTTGGTGCAGGCTGCGCTGGCGCAATCGCTGGCCCAGTTGAACGTCAAGCGCCGCCAACGCCGCTAGTTCGCAATCTAAAAATCTTTACACGAAAAGGACGCCTGAGAGGGCGTCCTTTTTCTTTTTGTGAACTGTCAGGTTTCGTCGGTCTGCTGGGTGTACACCTACCACGGGAAGCGGCCCGGCTTTTTGGCAGAGGCTGTTTCGATGCTATAGTGCCCCATTATGGGCAAAGACAAGATCATCAAAGAACTGGCCACGGCCTATGCCATGGAATTGGAGACGGTGCAGAATTACATCGCCAACTCGGTGAATCTGGATGGTGTGCGGTCCGATGTGGTGAAGAAATCATTGGCGGCGGACATCACCACGGAATTGATGCATGCGCAACGCCTGGCCAAGCGGATCAAAACGATGGGTGGCTTGGTGCCGGGATCGTTAGATTTGCCGCGTGATCAGAAATATCTGCAACCCCATAAGGACACCACCGACATCGTGGCTGCGATCAAGGGTGTGATCGAGGCGGAAGAGGGTGCTATCGCTCAATACACGAAGCTGATCAAGATCTGTGACGGCGAAGACTTCGTGACGCAGGATATGGTGATCGAGATTTTGGCGGATGAAGAGGAGCACCGGCGTGAGTTCGTCGGCTTCCTGAAGGAATACGAGAAGAAGTAAACAGTTCTTCAGCCTGAAATTTTATCCAATTAGTCCGCTGCGGATTTATCCGTCAGCGGATTTTTTGCGAAGGCATATTCCTTCACGATACGCCCGTGAATAAGATGTTCCTGGATGATGCGTTCGAGCACTTCAGGGGTGCAGGAGTGGTACCAAGTGCCTTCGGGATAAACGACAGCGATGGGGCCCTGTGTGCAGACTTTCAGGCAATTCACCTTGGTGCGAAACACTTGCGGCTCGGAACCGACAAGTTTCAATTCCTTGAGGCGATCTTTCAGAAAGTCCCAAGCTTTGAGGCTGACTTTTTCGCTGCAGCACTTGGGCTTGTCAGGGCCGGCACAAAGAAAGATGTGACGCTTGAATTTCTCGAGGCCCAAATCTTCGACGGTATCTTCTAATGACATTTCGCCCATGGGAATAAGTTACGCCGGGCCGCAGACCGGAGCAAGGGAGCTTGTTGTGTCTTAGGGGATTGAGTTTATCTTCGGCTGGGGTATGAGTTGGGACAGTTGGATCTGAGTCAATTCAGGTCATAATAAAGCAGAAGGAACTATGGCGAATTCTTTTGGATTAGTCTTTTGGGGATTGGTGCTGATCGGCATCGATGTCCGTGTAGGATTCGATCTGCTTCCTGATTTCATTGGATACATCTTGGTGGCGATCGGTTGCAGCAGGTTGGGAGCGGCATCACGGAGGTTTCCATTCACCAGCAATCTTGCGTGGATTATGGTAGGGCTATCACTGATCAGTATCGTTATGCCGGGAGGCGTTTTGTCGCGATTGCTATATTTGGTATCCGCGTTGGTTGATTGCGGGATGATGTGGCAGTTGCTAGCCGGAATCATCGAACTGACCGAGGTGAAAGGACGTTCGGATTTGGCGAAGGACGCGGACAGGTGGCGGACGGCTTATATGGTGATAGCAGTTATAGGGGCGGTATTCGTCTTGTTAGCTGTGGGAAGTTTTCTCAATGCGTTGCTTTCCCTCGCGTATCTCGTGGTGGTGGTGTTGATCGTTTATCTGATTCACCGGGTGAAGTTGGAGGTGGTTGAAAAGGTGAGTATTTAGGGGCAGTATTTTACCAAGGAAGTCCAGTAGCAAACCACAGGAGTAGAAGCAGAAAATGCTGGTCTGAGGATTTTGACTGCGCCACACGGAGCAGGTGAAAACAAAAAAGCACTCAAACCAGCACCGTTCGAAACTGGAAGTCCTGCGGCAGATTTGCAATCTCATTCCCGGTCATCTGGTGGAGCGGCTGGGGCGGCAGACGGGGGTGGCGGAGCGGGCACGCACCTTCACCTGTTGGAGCCATGTGGTGAGTCTGGTGTATGCGCAACTGACCCATGCCATCAGCCTCAACGATGTGTGCGACTCCTTGCGGCTGCATGGCCATGCGCTGGCGACCATCCGTGGGGCGGTCGCCCCCAGTGCCAACGCGCTGTCCCATGCCAACAAGGTGCGTGATCCCCAGTTGGCCGAGCAGCTCCTGTGGGCCATGCTGGAACACTTGCAAAGCATCACCCCGGCTTTTGGCACAGGCAAACAACGGCTGACCCGTTTCAAGCGCACGGTGCATGCGGTCGATGCGACTGTCATCACCTTGGTCGCCAACTGCATGGACTGGGCCCGTCACCGTCGGCGCAAGGCCGCCACCAAGCTGCACCTGCGGCTGGATCTCCAGACCTTCCTGCCCCGCCTGGCCGTGCTGGATCTGGCCCCGCACCATGAAAGCAGCCATGCGGCGGCGCTGTGCGCCGGGCTTAAGAGCGGTGAAATCGCCCTGTTTGACCGGGCTTACATGATCTTTGCCCAGTTGTATGATCTCCAGCAGCGCGGCGTCTTCTGGGTCACCCGCGCCAAGGAGAACCTGGACTACCGGGTGCAGCACCGCTTGCCGGTCCCGGAGGACGGCCCCATCCAGCGCGACGACCTGATCAGCTTGCAGGGAGTCAAAAGCAGCCAGCACTATCCGGAAACCCTCCGCCGCGTGGTGGCCGAGGTGGAGGTAGACGGGCAGCTTACCGAACTGGTCTTCCTGACCAATAATCTGGAATGGCGCGCCACCAGCATCGCCGAACTCTACCGTTGTCGCTGGGACATCGAGAAGTTCTTCCGCCAGCTCAAGCAAACCCTGCAGCTGGCTGACTTTCTGGGCAACAGCGCCCACGCCGTCCACTGGCAGGTCTGGACCGCCCTGCTGGTCTATGTGCTCTTGCGCTATCTGGCCCACCTCAGTTCGTGGGAGCACAGCTTCACCCGGCTCTGGGCCTATCTGCGCTCGGCCTTGTGGTGCAAGCTCGACCTTCTCAAACTGCTCAAATCCTGTGGGACAGCAGACGGCCACTTCCGCCTCCTAGGACGCCCGGAACAAACCTATATGCCTTTTGCTGTGGGATAGCACAGGCCCCCGTTGACCTTAAAAACAACCGCTCAACCGCTTAAATCAAAATCAAGAAAACCGCCACGCGCGTTCTTTCACGCGCCATTCATCTCCTTTTGTACGCTTGGCTCAGCTCTGTGGTTTGCTACTGGTCTTGGATGTAAACTTTAACGAGGACCAGAGCCGCGCCCGCAGCGGTCATGCCGACGAAAACCTCGCCACCCTCCGCCGTTGGGCCTTGAACCTTATCAAAGCCGATCAACTCAAAGCCAAACGCAGCCTCAAAGGCCGCATGAAAGCCGCCGGCTGGGACAACCGCTATCTCCTCCACCTCCTCGGCATCAATTTAAATGCGTGAGCCCTGGGATCACGACCGAAAAGCAAAACAGCCGCTGGATCACTCCAGCGGCTGTGCACAAAACCTTTTAACGATTCAACGAATCACTTTCTAACCTCGGCGATCAGCTTCTCCAATCGCTTGCCGTATTCGATGAAGTTCGCCTGCGTGTCGGCTTCCGTCACCGTCTTGCCGCCGCCCGTCGTATCATGGAACACCACGACCATGTGCGGTTCGATGGAGATGCCGGCGTTGTAACCGCTCGCGAAGGCATCGCGCAGGATGTCCTTCACGCGGCCTTGACCTTCACCGGGCCAGTTGTAATCGGCATCATTCTTCGCCGGATTCCACGTCGCATCCTTGATGTGGATGTGCGCGGTGTGCGGCTTCATCTGGAGCCAGAATTCCCACGGGTCCTGACGGCCCCAAGGCTTCGCGCCGCGGCGATCGTAGTTGAAAATAGGATTGGCGGTATCGAAGACCCACTTGAGGCCGGGCACCTTTTCGATCATCTGAATGCCGTGCTGCCAGCTGATGCCGCCGTAGTTCATGCAGTTCTCGTGCACGGGCTGGATGCCAGCATCGAGGAACATCTTGGTGACTTCACGCACGCGCTCAAAGACGACGGAAGGAATCTCCGCGGCATCTTCCGTGGGCTTAAAGCTCATGATGCGGACGAACTTCGTGCCGATCTTCTGCATGCGGGGGATGGCGCGTTTCACTTCGCCGACGGTGACATCGAAGGGCGTCTCGATCGTCTTCGCCCAGTTCATGATGGTGGAGCCGAAGGCATAGACGGTGATGTCGTTTTCCTTGAGCTTCGCCACGGCCTGATCAAATGCCGCTTCGGGAATATTATGGAAATTATCCTTCGCAAAGCCCGGCACTTCCACGCCGCGCATCTCGATATGTTTCCAGCCGAGTGCTTTGGTGGCTTTGATCTGTGAATCCAGGCTACCGCCTGCCTCATCGCCGATACCCATCAATAACATAATGCTCTCATCGTGCGAAGACCTCGCGAATGGTGCAAGCGAATCTTCGGGCGGCGTGCAATTTGGCTTTGCGGTTTACCGCGCTATCGGAAGGGGCTATAAACCGTTCTCAAACCATGATGACCTTACGATTGCTGGCGGGGACCGTCGCACTAGCCATCACTTTTGCCGCTTCGGCTGCGGAGAAAACATCGGCCGCTTCTTCCGCGCGCTGGCCCGGTTTGCAGGCGGATGGTTCCGTGCTGCTGCCTAACATGTGGTCGCTCCGGCCGGCGGGTAAGCAAGTGGACCTCGGAGATTTTCCGGTGAATATCGCCATGCATCCAGCCGGTCGTTATGCGGCCATCCTTCATTCCGGGCATGGTGCGCATGAGGTCGTGGTGGTGGAGATCGCGAGTGCCAAGATAGTTCATCGCGCGAAGGTGGAAGAATCTTTTTACGGACTGGAGTTCACCCGCACCGGTGACCGTCTCTATGCCAGTGGCGCGGGTAATGAAGTGGTGCACAGTTTCAGTTTTGAAGCGGCGACGGGCAAGCTGGGTGAAGCCAGCGCTGTCCGCCTGAAGGATGTGAAGGAACGTGGCATCCCCGCGGGCATGGCCTTGTCGGGTGATGCGCAGAATCTCTATGTCGCCAATGTGTTGGGGCAAAGCATCGCGCGAGTGGATCTGAGCGGAACGAATAAAGTCGTGGATATCGGTTTTGAAGGATATGCAGCGGCACGCAGTAAAGTATTCTCTGCATCAGGAGCCGCTGTGAGTGACGATACCGCCGCCATTCGCAAGCGCGCCGAGGCGGCTTCTGACCCGACCAGTCCGGAAGCGCCGTTTCCTTACGCGTGTCGTCTGGATGAACGCAAAGGGCGTCTTTACGTCAGCCTTTGGGCGCATGCACAGGTCGCGGTGATCGATCTTAATTCCAACAGCATCATCGCGAACTGGCCCACGGAGGATCATCCGAACGAGATGTTGCTGACGAAGAACGGCAAACTTCTGTATGTGGCGAATGCGAACCGGAACACTGTGACGGTGTTCGACACGGAGAAGGGCAAGCCGATCGAGACCATCTGGGCGGCATTACATCCGGCCTCGCCTCCGGGAGCCACGCCGAACAGCCTGGCGCTGACACCGGATGAGAAAACGTTGTTCGTCGCCAATGCGAATATCAACACACTTGCAGTGATCGATGTCAGTGTGCGTGGCAAGAGCCGTTCGCTGGGATTCATCCCGACGGGCTGGTATCCCACATCGGTGCGCGTGACGCCGGATGGGAAGAAACTGCTCATCGCGAATGGCAAAGGCATCATCTCCAAGGCCAACCCGAATGGACCGCAACCGGGCAAGAAAGCGCCTGCGGGAACGGTGACGGAATACATCGGCGGTCTTTTCAAAGGGACGTTGAGCATAATTGATCTGCCCAAGCGTTCGGCCTTTGCAACGCAACTGGAGACTTATACAGCGCAGGCGTATCAATGCTCGCCGTTGCAAAAGGACAATACTCCACCTGTAGCGAGGCCGGGCGACAATCCCATTCCCGCCAAGGTGGGTGAGGCGAGCCCGATCAAGTATTGCATCTACATCGTGAAGGAGAATCGCACTTATGACCAAGTATTCGGTGACATGCCGGAAGGCAAAGGCGATCCGAAGCTGTGCCTGTTCCCAGAAAAGATCACGCCGAATCATCACCAGCTCGCCCGTGATTTCGTGCTGCTGGATAATTTCTATGTTGAAAGCGAGGTAAGCGCAGATGGACACGAATGGAGCATGGGCGCGTATGCCACGGACTTCGTGGAGAAATTCTGGCCGCTGAGCTACGGGCATAACAAGACGAAGAAATATTCCTATCCGAGCGAGGGTAATTTCCCGATCGCGACACCGGCAGGTGGTTATCTCTGGGACCGGGCCAAAGAAGCGGGCGTCACATTCCGGAGTTATGGAGAGTTCGTGCAGAACGGCAAGACACCGAAAGACCCGGCGAAGGCCAAGGTCAAAACGTTGGAAGGCAACTTCGATCCTTTCTACCAGAGCTTTGACATGGATTATCCGGATGTGAAACGGGCGGAACGTTTCATCAGTGAGTTGCGGCGGTTCGAGAAGGAAGGTGAGATGCCACGGCTCCAGATCGTGCGTCTGCCCAATGACCATACCTCCGGCACTTCACCGGGCAAGCATACGCCAGCGGCGGCGGTGGCGGATAACGATCTCGCGTTAGGTCAAGTGATCGAAGCGCTTAGCCACTCCAAGTTCTGGCCGCAAACGGCTATCTTCGTGGTGGAGGACGATGCGCAGAATGGTCCTGATCACATCGATGCCCATCGCACAGTGGCTCTGGTGGTGAGCCCTTACACGAAGCGCAAGCATGTCGATTCCACGATGTATTCCACCAGCTCGATGCTGCGGACCATGGAACTGATCTTGGGCATGCGACCGATGTCGCAATTCGATGCGGCAGCCACGCCGATGTTTCATTCGTTCCAGGCCAAGCCGGATTTGCGCCCGTATACGGCCAAGGCCGCCAATGTCGACCTGAACGAACGGAACACCAAGCTGGCTTGGGGTGCTGAGGAATCGCGCAAGATGGATTTCACGAAGGAAGATGCGGCGGATGATCTATTGCTGAACGAGATCATTTGGCGCGCCATCCGCGGGGCGAACAGTCCGATGCCAGCGCCGGTGCGAGCGGCATTTGTCTTCACGCGTCCGGGTGGGGATGACGATGATGATTAGAAGCGGCGCGGCTATTTCGCTTTGGTCGGGGGATTCGCCACGTTGTTGGTGACGAATTCTTCTTTGCTCAGGAATTTGTCGCCGTTCACATCGCGGGCTTTGAACCAGCCTTCGGCATCGGCACCGCGTCCGGCACTGAATTCTTCCCAACTCAGCTTGCCGTCGCCGTCCTTGTCCTTCTGCGTGAATTGTTTTTCACGGGCGGGATCGGCGGCTTGCTTGCCTTTCTTTTCGGCAGCAGCAGCACCACCGGCTTTGCCTTTCGGTCCTGGCGGGATGGGGAGTGGCAAGTAATCGAAGTCCACGATCATCTTGCGCTGCATGGCTTCTTTCAGGCCCATCTCCACTTCGGCCAAGTCTTTTTGTCCGGCGAGGTTGTTCAGTTCCGATGGGTCTTTCTCGAGGTCATACAGTTCATACACAGGGCGCGGGCTGGTGAAGTAGAGCTTCACGAATTCGCTCGCGAGTTGGTTTTGTTCATTCGCTTGCAGCATCGCTTTCCAGCCGGGATCGCCTTGGCTGTCCACGGGTGTGTAGCGGATGTTCGGTGTCACGTTATAGATGAGCTTGTAACGATCACTGCGAGCGGCGCGGCTGTAATCGACGGAACTGGCGGTCGTGTTTTCTGTGAAGGTCGAGCTGCCATGAGGTCCGCGCTCGGCGAAGATGTGTTCGCGGCCCTTGAATTGTTTCCCCTGTAAAAGCGGGAGGAAGCTCACACCGCTGATGCGGTCGGGGACTTTTAATCCCGCCGCTTCAAGGCAGGTTGGTGCGATGTCTTCACCGGAGATGAGCGTTTTGGAATCGCCACCGGGCTTGATGACGCCGGGCCACCACGCGAGCAATGGAACGTTCAGGCCGGGATCGTGCAAAGAGCCTTTGCCACTGGGGAACGCCATGCCGTTATCGCCCATGAAGATGATGAGCGTGTTCTCCAAGCCAGCCTTGGCCTTGAGGATGTCCAGCACGCCTTGGAAATCGCCATCCATGTGTTCGATCTCGCCCATATAGCGTGAGAGGTCATCGCGCACGCCCGGCAGATCGGGCAGGGAACCGGGCACTTTGAGCTTGGCCGGATCAGGCGGATTCTTTCCTGTGTTCCAGGGATGATGCGGGTCGCTGAAGTTCACCCAAAGGAAGTAAGGTTTGTCTTTCGGGCGTTGATCGAAGAACTCGGCCATGCGCTTGGGAACATTCTCCTGGCCAGTAGCATCCACATAATCGAAGCGTTCCTTGAATGTACGCATCTTCTTTTCATCGAAAACGCGGGCGCTGGCTTCGGGTGCCTGGCCTGAACCATCGAGATGATAAGAGCGACCGAGCACACCAACGAAGTAACCGGCCTGTTGCTTCAATATCTCAGGGAAGGTGATCTCTTCGCGGTGCAATGGGGAGCTGAAGCGCGTGATGCGCGCGGCGACGGGTGAACGGCCGGTCATGATGCTGGCGCGGGAAGGTACGCATTGCGGAGCGGTGGTGAACATGCGGCGGAACTTGATGCCTTCACTGGCGAAGCGATCGATGTTCGGCGTCTTCATGTCCGTGCCGTAACAGCCAAGGAAAGGATAGCTGTGATCGTCTGATAGGATGAAGACGATGTTGGGCTTGGTGGTGGCGGCAAAGGTTTCAGACGCAAGGACCATGACACCGCAAAGGAGGTGCAACCACAGTTTGGGAAAGCGCATGAGGGGAGAGTAGCGGAGGAAGGGATGATTCGGAAGGTAATTTCAGACGAACGAGGACGAACGAATGGAGGGATAGTTCTGGTGACTGCTCTGAAATGACTGACGCCATCTTTGCTTATGGATGTTGCTGCGGGTCGGAGACCCGCGCTCCGGTGGCTAGGGTATCACCTACCTGTGGCGCGGTTTGCAAAAGCTTGAGTGAGGCTTAGCTTGCGGGACGCGGATGGGATTGGTGCTTGACCAACTCTCATCCGGGTTTTGTTTATGAAAATGCGTGTGTTGTTACTTTTGTTTGTGATGACCACGGCATTTTTGCAGACGGGGTGCAAGAGCATGTCGGCGAAGGGGCGGGCGAATACGGAGATGAAGTGGAAGACGTTCGAGGCGGCAAAGAATGATTTCGACCAGATCAAGGTGAATGCGACGATGACGGAGGATCTGGTCTATCTGGGGTTTCATCCGTGCGGGAATCCGAACGTACGCGTGCTCACTTATCTGGATGTGATGAACCGCTTCGTGCCGAACGGTTCGGTGAAGATGGAGGATGTGCCGCCGCCAGTGCGTGATTTCATCGCAGCGCAGGAAAAGGGCTGTGCTTACGAGGTGGAAGTGATCGATGAGAGGAGCAAGCGTTACGGGAATCTGCTACTTGATGTGTTCTCCTTTGATCGCAAGACGTGTTATCAGGGGTGGAATTTTAAGGCGCTGGTTTTGGTGAAGGATGACACGGTGGTTTATACGATGTGGTCGGGGCAGCCGAAGACGGAGCGGCATGAACGGAAGACGAGGCCGTTGGGGCCGGTGCAGGAGCTGGAGGGGTTGTTGGGGAGGTTTGTGAGGTAGTGGAGGAGTTTCAAGTTTTCAGCCGGTTGCACCGGAGGCCTATAAAGTTTCGTGTTTCTGGTTTTGGGTTTCGGGTTGAGAAGGGCGCAGTCAGGAGATAGGGCTGGGAAATTTTAGTTACAGGGAAGTGCCTCCTCTCCCTGGCCCTCTCCTCCGATTGCGGAGGAGAGGGGAATTGAAGTTCGCTTACTTGGATTTCAGTCCCACGGTGTTTACGGCGATGATGCGGTATTGGTGTTTCACGCCAGCTTTCGCTTGGGTGTCGGTGTAGCGCATGAGCACGAGCGGTTGTGATGGGGTGTCGCTGTATTGGAGGTTTTGGAAGATGGGGCGGCCGAAGGGGTTTTTACCTTTCTCGGGGACGTTAGCGAGGAATTGGCCGTCGCGCTCGATGATGAAGCTGGCGAGGCCGCTTTCGAGATCGGCAGTGGATTCCCACGTCAGTTCGTTGCCGTTCACTTTCAGATTGGTGGGAGCGGGCGGCGGGGTGTCATCGGTCACGGCGGTGTCTTTCACATATTGCGCCCATGCTTTGGCGACGGCTTGGTTTGGCAACCAGACGGATTTTTCCACGGCACCGGTGAATTTCGCGGCGGTCACGGGAGGGACGATTTCTCCTTCTCCAAGGTAGAGCGGGGCGAGCCAGGCGTCCTTGGCGGACATGGGTTTGAGCGGGTCGCCAGCCTTGGCGGGCAGGCGGGCGGCGAGGCAGGCATCAAGCCACGGGATGGCGAGATAGCGTTGGTTGCCGCACTCATGAGAGGTCAAAGGATCCGCGGAGACGCCGATGAGGGCACCTTTGCTACGCATGGCGAGGAAGAAGGTCTCGACGCCTTTCCAGACACCGGCGAAACGTCCGTCTTTTACGGTGACGCCTTCTTTCGTGCCGAGATTGCACATGACGGGCACCTGAGCCACGGCGTCGGTGATGGCGTAATCTGGTTTAGGGGTGCTCGGAGTCAGCGGCGGCACACCGGAACGCAACCATGCGGCAGCGACGCGATCGGGATGGAGCAACACCATGCCGCCGGACCAATGTCCACCACCGCTATGTCCCCACAGCGCCCAAGGCACCTTGGCGAGTTCGGGATGGCCGGACTGTGCGCCCAAGTCGGTCAGAGATTTCTGAAAGGCGGCAGCGGAGCCGTTGCGGGGATCGCACCACATCTGGCAGTTGGCTTTGTCCGGCTGCTCATAGGTCGGTGAGAGGAGGGCGCAATCGTGTTTCTTCGCCAGCGCCTGCCAGTGCAGGTCGAACGCGCCGGTCTGGCCGGATTTGCAGGAGCCTTCGCCGCAGCCGTGCTGATGAACAACCACGCCACGCACAGTTTTCACGCCGGGCGGAATCCAGAGGGTGTAGTTCACCGGATACACGAGTTCGCCGGGCTTAGTGGAAGCTTCGTAGCGCACGCGATAGTAGGGAGGCGCGACGGGGAGCGGTTGGTCGTAAGGGGCCACTTGCGCGGAGGCCGATAGGGCGAGGGCGAGAAAGAGCAGAATGAAATGACGCATGGGTGAGGGTGCTATAGCGCGAGGAGGAAGCGGAAGAAAGGAGAAACTGGTTGCATCAGGGGCCTATGGGGGAAAGGGGAAACGTCCAACTTCCATCCAACGTTCAGAGAGGGAAGGGAGAAGCAACGAATATCGAGACGGAGCCGGCGTAAAGATAGGCCGCTATGTCAGGATGCTCCGAATGCCATATTGAACGATTCTTTACTGCCGGCTGGAATCCGGCAGCACGGGCTGTGTGTTTCGTCGCACGCTGATGTCTGGTGAAGGGCTTGCGTGAATGGAGAGTTTGCTTCAGTCTTAGGGGAACAATCCTTGAAACCTGCGGGCGGTGCGATGACGTCTATTACGAGAATGCTTTTTATGAATCTCAAAATCCGCAATTTTAGCACGACGGATTATTGGATGATCCCTTCCCCCTCACCCCGGCCCTCTCCGCCGAAGCTCGGCCTGCCATCGGGGAGAGGAGGGGATATTTGCCGCGTTTTCATACTGAGGACGATGGCGTGTGTTCTTTTGTGCTTAGTCATGGGGTTGTCGGTTAGGGCGGCAGAAGTTGAAAAGAAACGGGCGAATATCGTGTTCATGTTCGCGGATGATTGGGGGCGGGTGGCGAGTGCGTGTGCGAAGGTGGATGGGGCGGGCTCTTTCAACGATGTGGTGAAGACGCCGAATGTGGATCGCGTTGCACGCGAGGGCGTATTATTCCGCAGAGCATTCGTATCCGCGCCGAGTTGCACGCCTTGCCGGAGTGCGTTGCTTTCAGGACAGCATTTCTGGCGGACGGGACGGGGAGCGATTCTGCGGGGGGCGGTGTGGGATGAGAAGATCCCGGCGTATCCGCTCTTGTTGAAGGAGGCGGGTTATCACATCGGGGAGACTTACAAGGTGTGGGGGCCGGGAACGCCGAATGATGCGCCTTACGGCGCGGGCAAGTATGCATATGAGAAGGCGGGCGGGAGATTCAACAATACGTCTGAGAATGTGACGCAGATGGTGGCGAACGGGAAGAATGTGGAGGCGGCGAAACAGGAATTATATGCGGAAGTGGCGGGTAATTTTGATGCGTTCATCGCGGCGCGGCAGGCGGGGCAGCCGTTCTGTTATTGGTTCGGGCCGACGACGACGCATCGCAAGTGGATCAAAGGTTCGGGGAAGAAGTTGTGGGGCATCGAGCCGGATTCGCTGAAGGGCAAGCTGCCGCCGTTCATCCCGGATTCACCGGAGATGCGGGAGGATTTCGCGGATTATCTGGGCGAGGTGCAGGCGTTTGATGCGGCGGTGGGTGTGTTGCTCAAGAAGCTTGAGGCGATGGGTGAGCTGGATAACACGCTGGTGGTCTTGAGCGGTGATCATGGGCCGCCGGGTTTTCCGCATGGGAAATGCAATCTGTATGATTTCGGCTCCAGTGTGACGCTGGCGATTCGCGGGCCAGGCGTTAAGGGTGGTCGGGTGATCGATGATCTTACGACGTTGCCTGACTTGGCGCCGACTTTCCTCGAAGTGGGTGGTGTGAAGGCGCCCGCGACGATGACGGGACGTAGTCTCATGCCGTTGCTGACGAGCGCGAAGTCGGGACAGATCGATTCGAAGCGGGATGCGGTGTTTATCGGGCGTGAGCGGCATGTGGAGAATGCGCGCGCGGAGTATCTGCCGTATCCGCAACGGGCCATTCGCACGGGAGATTATCTCTATATCGTGAACTTCATGCCGGAGCGGTATCCGCTGGGCGATCCGTATCGGCTGGATGGAACAAATGTGCCGACGGCGGAGGAGATCACGGAGGAGACGCGGGTGACGTTGCCAGATGAAGATGCGGGTCCGGCGAAGGCGTGGCTGGTGAGTGTGCGGAATGATCCGAAGTGGAAGCCGTATTATGATCGCGCGTATGGCAAGCGTCCGCGTGAGGAGTTGTATGATCTGAAGAAAGATCCGCAGCAGATGAAGAATGTGGCGGCGGATTCAGCCTATACGGGTGCGAAGGCATTGCTGGAGGCGCGTTTGATGGAGGAACTGAAGCGCACGGGTGATCCGCGTATGGTGGATGGCGGGAAGTATTTTGAGACGCCGCCATTGGCCGGGCCGGTGAATGAAGGGCCGGCGGGTGGGAAGAAGGGCAAAAAGAAAAATGACGAATGACGAAATCCGAATGACCAAGGAATGAGCAATGACGAATGACGTGATTGGTTAAATCGTTAGAATGACTAGGAAGGGGAGACTATGAAACGGATATTCAAGTTGGGTTGTTTGCTGGTCACCGCAGTGATGCTGTTGCCGATAATGGCAAATGCTGCTGTGGCGAAACCGAATGTGGTGGTGATGCTCGCGGATGATGCGGGGTTTGGGGATTATAGCGGGAATGGGAATCAGATGGTGCGGACCCCGAACATCGATTCGCTGGCGAAGGATGGGGTGCGGTTGGATCGGTATTATGTCTGTCCTGTTTGTTCGCCGACGCGGGCGGAGTTTCTCACGGGGCGGTATCATCCGCGTGGCGGGGTGAAGGGGGTTTCAACAGGGCAGGAGCGGTTGGATCTCACAGAGAAGACGGTGGCGGATGCGTTCAAGGCGGCGGGTTATGCGACGGGTGCTTTCGGCAAATGGCACAATGGCAGCCAGTGGCCTTATCATCCGATGGCGCGCGGGTTTGATGAATACTTTGGTCACACGTCGGGACATTGGGGCGAGTATTTCGATCCGCCGCTGGAAACGAATGGGAAGATGGGGCGGGAGAAGGGTTACATCGCGGATATCTGCACGGACAAGGCGCTGAGTTTTATCGAACGGAACAAGAGCAAGCCGTTCCTGTGCTATGTGCCGTTCACCACGCCGCATTCGCCCTGGGCGGCACCGGAGAAGGATTGGAAACGTTTCAAGGACATGCCGATCACGCAAAAGGCGACGGACCCGACGAAGGAGGGGGAGAATGAGACGCGTTGTGCGCTGGCGATGATCGAGAACCAAGACATGAACGTGGGACGCATTCTGGCAAAGTTGAAAGATCTGGGGCTGAGCGAGAATACCATCGTGCTGTATTTCTCTGATAATGGGCCTAACAGTTTTCGCTGGAATGATGGGATGAAAGGGCGCAAGGCGAGCACGGATGAGGGCGGGGTGCGTTCGATATTTTATATGCGCTGGCCGGCGAAGTTGCCGAAAGGGCATACGGTGAAGGAGATCACGGGGGCGATTGATTTGTTGCCGACGTTGACGTCGCTCGCGGGGATTCCGCGTGTGGGCAATCTGCCATTAGATGGGCGTAACTTGAGTCCGTTGTTGATGAAGCAGAACACGAGTTGGTCGGATCGCATGATCTTTTCTACTTGGGCGGGGAAGGTGAGTGTGCGCACGCAGCAGTATCGGCTGGATGATGCGGGGAAACTTTATGACATGATCGCGGACCCGGGCCAGACGACGGCGATCAATGAGAAGAATCCGGCGAAAGCGGCGGAACTCGCGGAAGCGGTGAAGGCGTGGCGCGCTGATGTGTTCGGCAAACCGCAGGCAGCCGGAGCGCAAGCGAAAGGCAAGGCGAAGGGTGGTAATGCAGTGGATCAACGGCCTTTGACGGTGGGCTACAAAGAGTTTCCCATCACGATGCTGCCTGCACGGGATGGTGAGCCGCGTGGCGCGGTGAAGCGCAGCAGCAGCGCACCGAATTGCTCTTACTTCGTGAACTGGACGAGCAAGGAGGACAGCATGGTGTGGCTGCTGGATGTGCATACGACGGGCAAGTATGAGGTGACGGTGGATTACACGTGTCCGGTCCCGGATGCGGGATCGCTGGTGGAGCTGAGTTTCCTAGAGAGCAAGCTGGCGGGTAAAGTCGGGCCGGGATGGGATCCGCCGCTGAACACGAATCAGGATACTTTGCCGCGGCCAGACGGGGAATCGCAGATGAAGGAGTTTAAGACGTTGAAGCTCGGTGAGGTGAAGCTGACGAAGGGTGTGGGGCCGATGACGTTGAAAGCGTTGGAGATTCCGGGGAAGTCGGTGATGGATGTGAGAAGGGTGACGTTGACTCTCTTGGATTGAGGTAGGCGTTGGGCTTGCTCACTCCTCACCCCGGCCCTCTCCTCGTTGAGAGGAGAGGGAGAAGAGGCTCTGGGCGTTTTTATGTCATGTGAGTGATCGTTAGCGCTGAAGGAATGAAATTTATGAGAATGCAGTTAATGAAGTTTTTGTTGGTGGGTTTGCTTTGTTGCTGTGGGGTTGCTCAGGCGGCGGAGGCGAGGCGGACGAATGTTTTGTTTCTTATCGCGGATGATCTGAATACGTATTTGGGGTGCTATGGCGATCCGTTGGCGAAGACGCCGAACTTGGACAAGCTGGCGGCGCGAGGGGTGAAGTTTGAGAAGGCGTATTGCACGTTTCCTTTGTGCGGGCCGAGTAGGAATTCTTTTCTCACAGGGCTGTATCCGAACAGCAGCGGCATCGTGGCGAATTCACAGGTTTTCCGACAAACGGTGCCGAGGCAAGTGAGCTTGCCGCAGGCGTTCCGGCAGCAGGGTTACTTCGCGGCGCGCGTGGGCAAGCTGTATCATTATAATGTGCCGAACTCGATCGGCACGGATGGACATGATGATCCGGGCTCGTGGGAGATGGAGATCAATCCGGCGGGTGTGGATCGCTTGGAGGAGATGCCGAAGATTTTTACGCTGGTATCGAATCAGTTCGGTGGCGTGCTGAGTTGGTATGGGTCGCCGAAGAGTGAGGAGCAGCATACGGATGGTAAGATCGCTATGGAGGCGGAGTGGTTGTTGGAACGATGCGCGAAGCAGAGGGATCGCCCATTCTTTCTCGCGGTGGGATTCTTCCGTCCACACACGCCGTATGTCGCGCCGAAGACGCCTTACTTCGATCTGTATCCGGAGAACAAGATGCCGGTGGTGACGGGCGTGGCGGAAGATCAGGCGGATGTGCCGCCTGCAGCGCTGAACAGTCGCAGGAAGGAACAGGATGCGATGTCTGATGAGCAGCGGCGGCAGGCATTGCAGGCGTATTACGCGAGCATCAGTTTCATGGATGCGCAGGTGGGGAAAGTGATCAACGCGCTGGACCGGTTGGGCTTGGCGGAGAACACGGTGATCGTGTTCACGAGCGATCACGGTTACCTGATGGGGCAGCATGGATTGTGGCAGAAGCTGAGTCTCTTCGAGCAAAGTGTGCGGGTGCCGTTGCTGATGGTGGCGTCGGGTGTCTCCAAGAAGGGTAGCGTGGTGAAAACGCCGGTGAGCCAGCTTGATCTGTATCCTACACTCACGGAATTGGCGGGTGTGAAGGCGCCTGCAAACATTCAGGGGCAGAGTCTGGTGCCGTTGCTAAAAGATGTGAATGCGAAGGGACGCGGCTGGGCGCTTACGCAGGTGATGCGCGGGAATGTGGCGCGACCGGGGATCAATGCGCCGACGGAAGGTCCGAATCGCGGTTTCTTCGGCTACAGCCTGCGCACGGCGCGCTGGCGTTACACGGAATGGGATGAGGGCAACAAAGGTCGCGAGCTGTACGATCATGAAAAAGATCCGCAGGAATTGACGAATCTGGCGACAGTTTCCGAACACGCAACGACGGTGGCGGAGCTATCGAAGCAATTGCGCGAGGCGGTGAAGGCGTCGCTGCCAGCGGATGGAAAGATGCCGGAGTTTTTGGGGAGTGCACCGATGTGGGCGCCGAATCTGACGAATCCATGAGGAGGATAAAGAAATCCAGTCTGTGTGCGTTCGTGCTGGCCTGTCTGTGGGTGATGATAACTCCAATGCAGGCGGCGGTGACGCAGCCCAATGTCATCATCATTTTGGCGGATGATCTGGGCTGGGCGGACCTGGGCTGCTACGGGAATACGTTCAATGAGACGCCGAACATCGACAAGTTGGCGAAGCAGGGGATGCGCTTCACGCAGTTCTACGCAGGGCCAGTGTGCTCACCGACGCGGGCGAACCTGATGTCGGGTCAGGATCAGGCGCGATTCGGCATCACGCAACATATCCCGGGACATAAGCGGCCGTATGCGAAGCTGATCGATCCGGTGGTGCCGTTGCAACTGCCGCTGGCGGTGGAGACGTTTGCGGAGCGCTTGCGCGGTGTGGGGTATCAGACCGGTTACATGGGTAAGTGGCATCTGGGCGGCGCGGGGTTCAGTCCGGCAGAGCAGGGCTGGAGCAGCGTGCAGGAAACTCAAGGGCATACCGTCACCGCGAAGATCGATGAGAGGGCGGTCGGCAAGCGGACGACCGAGTTTCTGACGGACAAGGCGGTGGCATTCATCGGCGATCACAAAGCGAAACCGTTCCTGCTGCAAGTCTCGCATCATGCAGTACATATCCCACTGACCACGACGCCGGAGTTGCTGGCGAAGTATCAGGCGAAGAAAGCGATGGCGGGCTATCCCAGCCGGCCAGAGTATGCCGGGTTGTTGGAGGAACTGGACCGGAGCGTGGGGCGCATCATGGAAGCGGTGGATAAAGCGGGCATCGCCGGGAACACGTTGATCCTGTTTCTCTCGGACAATGGCGGGCTGGAGCATGAGCAGAGCGGGCGCATCGTGACCTCCAATAGACCGCTGCGCGGGGAGAAGGGCACGCTGTATGAGGGCGGCATCCGCATCCCGGCCATCGCACGCTGGTCGGGCACGGTGCCAGCAGGAACGCACTGTGATACGCCTGCCATCACGATGGATGTGTATCCGACGTTGTTGGAGTTGTCCAAGGCATCAGCGGCCGAGAAGCAACCGCAAGATGGGGTGAGTCTGGCGGGAGTTCTGAAAGATCCGCAGGCGAAGCTAAAGCGTGAGGCGCTTCATTGGCATCTACCGCATTATCATCACAGCACACCGGCGAGCGCGGTCCGCAAAGGTGATTGGAAGCTCATCCAATTCTACGAGACGGACAAAGCAGAGCTTTACAATCTGAAGGATGATTTGGGGGAGAAGAACGACTTGGCGGTGAAAGAAGCGGGGCGGGCGAAAGAATTGAAGACGGCGTTGGCGGAGTGGCGTCAAAAGGTGAAGGCCCAGATGCCGGTGCCCAATCCCAACCATGACCCGAAGCGGGCGGATGAACTGGCGAAGGGCAAGGGGAAAAAGGGACAGGAGTAGAACTGGTGATGAAAGAGAGTGATGATGAGTAAAAGACTATTTGGGATGGTTCTCATGGCGGTCGCCCTCGGGATGACGTTGGCTTCAAAAGCTCATGGTGCCGAGCTCTGGGTAGGTGCGGCCACGGTGGACATCACCCCGGCTGAACCGGTGGCACTGGACGGACAGCGAAATGCCCGGATATCCAAGAAACCGGAGACGCCCATTTCGGCGACGGTGCTGGTGCTGGAATCACGAGAGGGCGGATTAAAGGTGGAGGAGGCGATCATCGTTTCATGCGATCTGGTGGCCATACGCGAAGGGATTTTGGACAAGGTGCGCGAGCAGTTGCGGGCGAAGCAGGCAGAGTTTGAACTGAAGAAAGTTTTCTTAAGTGCCACGCATACGCACACAGCACCGGTGACCCAGGAGGGGAAGTACGATCTGCCGAATACCGGTGTCCAGCAGCCAGGAGCTTATGCGGATTGGGTGACGGCGAAGATCGCGGATGGGATCATGGCGGCGTGGCGAGGACGGCAGAAGGGCAAAGTGGCATGGGGACAGGCGCAAGCGGTCATCGCGCAGAACCGGCGCGCGGTGTATGCAGACGGCACGGCGGTGATGTATGGCAAGACGGATGCGGCGAACTTTCGCGGCATCGAGGGCTATGAGGATCATAATGTCGATGTGCTCTTTTTCTGGAACGCGGAGAACAAGCTCATCGCGACAGCGATCAATGTGCCGTGCCCAGCGCAGGAGGTGGGCAGCCGTAGCAGTATCAATGCGGATTTCTGGCATCCGGTGCGGGAGAAGTTGAGGGAGAAACACGGGAAGGATTTACACGTCGTGGCATGGAATGGGGCGGGTGGTGATGTGACGACGCGGTTGATGTATGGCACCGCAGCGGATGAGCGGATGCGCAAGCTGCGCGGAAATATTTCACGACTGGATGAGATCGGACGACGGATCGTCAATGCGTGGGAGGAAGCATACGAAGGGGCGAAGAAAGATATCCGGCAGGATGTGCCTTTGCAGCATACGGTGAAGACGCTCGACCTGCCTTGGCGCAAGGTGACCCAGGCCGAGGTGAATCTGGCGAAGAAGGAGGCGGAGAAGTTTTCCAAGGATCCGAAGCAGCTCTGGAACTATCGCTGGAATCAGGGCGTGGTGGCACGGCATGAAGCGCAGGCAGAGCTGAAAGAAGGATC
Source organism: Verrucomicrobiia bacterium (assembly GCA_036405135.1). NCBI lineage: Bacteria > Pseudomonadati > Verrucomicrobiota > Verrucomicrobiia > Verrucomicrobiia bacterium. The sequence continues at coordinate 107,530 of DASWYF010000028.1, forward strand.
GTTCCAGATGGAGTTGCACGCGTTACGGTTGGGTGATGTGGCGATCGCATCGAATGCGTTTGAATTGTTCACGGATTACGGCGTGCAGATGAAGGCGCAGAGTCCGGGCATACAGACATTTCTCATCCAGCTCGCGGGTTCGGGTGGGTATTTGCCGACACCAAGGGCAGTGGCGGGCGGAGGTTATAGCGCGGTCATCCAAAGCAGTCGCGTAGGACCGGAGGGCGGGCAGATGCTGGTGGAGCAGACATTGGGGGTGTGGAAGGGGATGTGGAAGAAGTGATGAGTGAGAATACTGTGAATCTTTTGGAAGTGCGGAAAGTGTGCAAACGCTTTCCGGGGGTGAGGGCGTTGCACAATGTTAACCTCACGCTGGGCAAAGGTGAGGTGCTGGCGGTACTCGGGGAGAACGGTGCGGGGAAGAGTACGCTCATGAAAATCCTCGCAGGGGTGCAGCAGCCGGATGAGGGGGAGATTTTACTCGATGAGCAGGTGGTGGAGGTGGCTTCAGTGCAGGCGGCGTTGAAGCTGGGGATTGCGTTGATCCATCAGGAATTGAATCTGGCGGATAATCTGGATGTGGCGGCGAATATTTTTCTGGGACGCGAGCCGCGCAAGCTGGGGTTGATCGACAAGGCGAAGTTGTGCGCGGATGCGAAGCAGTTTCTGGCGATGGTGGGATTGGATATTCCGCCGACTACGCTGGTGCGGGAGCTGACGATCGGGCATCAGCAGATGGTGGAGATCGCGAAGGCACTTTCGGTGAATGCGCGGGTGCTGATCATGGATGAGCCGACGTCCAGCCTGACACAAAAGGAGACGGAGCAGCTTTTCAAAGTCATCAAAGACCTGAGCGCGCGCGGAGTGAGCATCGTGTATATCTCGCATCGCTTGAGCGAGGTGCGGGTGGTGGCGCATCGCGTGGTGGTGTTGCGCGATGGTGAGAATGCGGGAGAACTCTCGACGGGCAGTATCACGCATGAGGCGATGGTGAAGCTGATGGTGGGACGGGAGCTTTCGCAATATTATCCGCATGAACCGCACGCGCCGGGTGAGGTGGTGCTGGCGGTGAAGGGTTTGCGGACACCAGCGCACCCGACGAAAGAGATAGGATTGACGCTACGTGAGGGGGAGATCGTGGGCATGGCGGGATTGGTGGGCTCGGGTCGGACGGAGTTGTTGCTGACGTTGTTCGGCGTGACACCGGCTTTGGGCGGGACGATTGAGATCGCTGGTGAAGAGAGGTGCATCTGTTCGCCGAGGGAGGCGATCGCGGCGGGATTAGCGCTGGTGCCGGAGGATCGGAAGCAGCAGGGCGTGATTCTCGAAATGGCAGTGCGGGAGAATATGAGCCTGGCGAGTTTGCGACGGGATCAGCGGAATGGATTTTTGAATCGTGCCAAGGAGAGCGAAATCAGCGCGGAGATGGTGGGGCGGATGCGGGTGAAGACGCCGAGTGACAAGCAGTTCGTGCAATTTCTTTCAGGTGGTAATCAGCAGAAGGTGGTGTTGGGCAAGTGGCTGGCGATGAATCCGAAGGTGTTGCTACTGGATGAGCCGACGCGAGGGATTGATGTGGGGGCAAAGTCGGAGATCTATGCGCTCATGGAAGAACTGGCGGCGAAGGGAATGGCGGTTTTATTCGTATCGAGTGATATGGAGGAGGTGCTGGGGATGTCGGATCGTGTGCTGGTGATGCATGAGGGGCGGATTACGGGGGAGCTGAAGAGGGGGGAATTGAGTGAGGAGGCGGTGATGAGGTTGGCGGTGGGGGAGTATCGGGAAACATCGAACTTCGGACTTCGAACGTCCAACATCGAATGAGGGGAAACGCGGCAAGATGCCGCTTAACCCGCCCGCAGGATGCGGGCGCTACGTGGGAAGTGCTCCGTTATTTGGCGGGCCACCAAGTGTCGATTTTTTTGGTCAGGGTGGTGACGCGGCCTTGCTCTTTGGGGGCGAGGTTGTTTTCTTCGAAGGGGTCTTTTTTCAGGTCGTAGAGTTCGATGGGGGCGTCGGGTTCGTTTTGTTTGGCGGGGAGGATGAGTTTCCAGTGGTCTTCGATAGCCCAGCGCCAGCGGAGGCTGGTGGCGGGGACTTGGAGATCGACGGCGTTGTGGGTGAAGCATTCGCCGTAGATCGTTTTGCGCGCTTTCACGGCTTTGTCATCGAAGAGGTCGAGGCCTTGCATGTCTTTGGTGACGGTCAGACCGGCGGCTTTCAGCAAGGTGGGCATGATATCGAGGGAGAGGGCGAGTTCTTCGCTCATCTGCGGTTTCACCTTGCCGGGCCAACGGATCATGATGGGCGTGCGCACGCCGCCATCGTATTGGGATTGCTTGGACTTCGGGGCGTAGCGAGGAGCTTCGGTGTTTTGGATCCAGCCGTTGTCGGCGACATAGACGATGATGGTGTTCTCGCGCAGGCCTTGTTTATCAAGGTGATTGAGGAGTTCGCCGCAGGTTTCATCGAACCACTCGACCATGGCCCAGTATTTCGCCACGTGGAGGGAGTTCGTTTTGTCCTGATATTTTTGGAGCAAGCGGTCAGGTGGTGTGTGGGGATCGTGCGGTAGCAACGGCGCGTACCAGACGAAGAACGGCTTCTGCTCTTTCTTCGCGGTGGCGATGAAGTCGTAGATGGGCTGCATGGATTTGCGACCGATTTCCAAGCCCACATCGCCGTGGCGACCTCCTTGCGTCATGCCGTGGGTGAAGCCGCCGCGGCTGAAATGTTTTTGCCACCACTTGCCGGTCTGGAGGCTGAGGTAGCCTTTTTGCTGCAGGGTGCGGGGCAAGGTCGGTGCGTCCTCGATGAACTTGGACATGATCTCGCGGCCTTCATCGAAGAGGGGGGATTTCTGGAAATCGCGATTCGTCATGCCTTTCGGGATGGCGGGGTCGTTGCTGGTGACCTTGTGCTGATGCGGATAGAGGCCGGTGATCATGGACGCAAGACTGGGGCAGCAGAGGCTGCCGGGGACGTAGCCGCGCTTGAAGGTGAGGCTTTCGGCGGCGAGCTTGTCGAGATGAGGCGTCTTGATCTGCGGATGGCCCATGAAGCCGTAATCGGTCCACGCGTGGTCGTCGGAGACGATCATGACGATGTTCGGGGGCGGGGTGGCGGCGTGAGTGGTGAGTGCGCAGAGGAGGAGGATCGTGAAGAGAAAGTTTTTTAGGCGCATAAATTTATAGTTGCACGGTCGCGTTTGGCACTCGTTTCACCCCTCACCCCGGCCCTCTCCCCTCCGAGGGGCGAGGGTGAAAGCTGCTTGTGTGATTGGTGGCGTCGGGCACGCATTAGTTATTGCAACGTTTTTCGTATGCTTCTTGGACGTGGTGAACGGTGGGGGAGGTTACTCTTTATTTGGTCGTGTTGGCAAAGACCATTTCCGGTTTGTAGCTGGGTTGCGGGCCGTCCTGGCTGGCGACGAAGGCACCTAGAGCGCAGGCATCGGCAAGGAGTTTTTGTGGTTCGGCGAGGGTGGCGGAGGAAAGGAGGCCGGAGACGAGGGTGGCGGTGAAGGCGTCGCCGGAGCCGATGGTGTCGCGGACGGTTACGGGAGGTGCGGTGGCGGAGATGGTTCGGCCATCGTGGAACCAGAGGGCGCCGTGCTCGCCGCGGGTGATGCAGATATTGCGGCAGGGGACTTTCGTTTGGAGGACGGCGAGTTGTGCTTGGATCAGGGGTTCGTTGGCATCGGCCTCGTTTACGGGGGCGTGATCGGTGAGGCGGAGGAGTTCGCTGGCGTTGAGTTTGAGGACATCGGTCTGCTGGGCGAGTTCCAAGATCAGCGGGATATTGATGTAAGGCTGGCGAAGGTTGACGTCGAAGACGCGGAGGCCGTGCTTTTGCGCAAGGAGCTTTCTTAGGACTTTGCGGTTCTCTTCGTGGCGCAAGGCCAAGGAACCGAAGACAAGCGCAATGCTCTGCTGGCTAGTCTCATGAAGGGCGGCGGTATCGGGCAGGCGGTCCCAAGCGGCCGGATCGGCGAAGGTGTAGGTGGCGTTGCCGGAGGAATCGAGCTCGGCATCGACGGTGCCGGTGGGCAGGGTGTCGTCTATGTGGATGAGGCGATCGGAGAGGGCACGGGCGCGGATGCGTTTCAGGGTTTGGGCGCCGAGCCAGTCGTTACCGAGCGCGGAGAGCATGAGCGGTTCGTGGCCGAGTTGTTTCAGATGGTAGGCGACGTTGAAGGGCGCGCCGCCGAGGAACAGGCCGTGCGGGAGGCAGTCCCAGAGGATTTCGCCGAAGCAGAGGATGGTGCTCATTGTGATGGGGGAAACTTTAACCACAGATGGACATAGATGCACACAGATGCCGGTTGCACCCCGACTTTTTAAGCACGGGGCATGCCGACGGGCCCCATGATGGGGAAGAAACATCGAACATCCAACATCGAACTCTAAACATCGAGAGGGGGAATTAGTTAGAGCCTCCTCACGTCGGCTGCTACGTTTTTAGGCTTTGTCGGCGCTGGGGCACAGGGTTCGGATTTCGCAGTTGGGGCAGTCGGGGTTGCGGGCGTAGCAGCGGCGGCGGCCGTGGAAGATGAGTTGGTGGCTGAACTGGCACCAGTCGCTCTGCGGGATGAGTTTCATGAGGTCTTGCTCGATCTTTTTGGGATCGGTCTCACGGGTCAGGGCTAGGCGATTGGAGAGGCGGCCTACGTGGGTATCGACCACGACACCGATGTTGATATTGAAGGCGTTGCCGAGGACGACATTCGCGGTCTTGCGCCCGACGCCATCGAGGGCGGTGAGTTCTTCCATCGTCTTGGGGACGTTGCCGCCGTGGTGCTCGATGAGTTTGCGGCAGGTGGACTGGATGTTCTTCGCCTTCGCGCGGTAGAGGCCGATGCGGCGGATGTCCTCGGCGAATTGTTCCGGTGGGGCGTCGGCGTAATCCTGTACCGTGTGGTATTTCTTGAAGAGCTGTTCGGTAACGATGTTGACCTGTTTATCGGTGCATTGCGCGGAGAGGATGGTGGCGATGAGGAGTTCGAGTGAGTTCGAGTGGTTCAGTTCGCAATAGGCGTTCGGGTACGTCTCAGTCAGCCCGGCGATGATGCGCTGGGTGCGGTCGTGTCGGGCGGCGAAGGACTCGCGAGGCATGGCCCAAATTGTCTGACAATTTGGGAATGACCAAGGACGAAATCCGAATGACCAAAGGGAAACATCGAACATCGAGAGACGGGGAATGGCCGCAAAGAAGCGCGAGAGGCGCAAAAAGGATGAACCGCGAAATACTCGAAATACGCGAAAAGGGAGGTCAGAGGACGTGGTTGTCTTTTAGGGTTATCCAACGGTCGGAGCCATCGGGAGCTTGCATGCTGAGGGTGAAGATGTGGATTTTATCTTCGTAAGGGGTGACGCGTGATTTCATTTGGGAGACGATATACAGGTCGATAGTAGATTCGCGGACGCCAGAGGTGAAGGTGCTGAGCAGTGCATCGAAGGCAGCGACGCGTTCGGGCATCGGAAGCGAGCTGTTTTGGTAAGTCGCGGTGAGATGGCGGCGTTTGGCGGTGAGGTAGTCAGGGGATTTGCAGGAGGTGGTGAGGCATATCACCAAGAAAAGGAGAAGAGGTGTTTTCATGGAGGGTGGCGTCAGAGAATGAATGGTCGTTCATTTCACCGGGCCGCTGCGGGATGACGGGTAGTAGCAGCGGAAGATGCGGCCTTTGATGTTTTTAGCGGGGAGAGGGCCCCAGAAACGGCTGTCGAGACTGTTGGTGGAGTTGTCGCCCAAGACGAAGTAGTGATCTGGTGGTACCGTGTAGTTTGTGGAGAGGTCGAGCATCTTGAACGCATTTCCGGGAGGCGGGAGGTGGAGGATTTCGCCTGTTGAATTGGTCAAGGGACGTAGTTGATCGTTGATGTATAAATGTCCGTCTTGAATACGGATTTTGTCGCCGGGACTTCCGGCGAGGCGGTGAACAAACCAACCTTTGGGAAAAGGGAGGCCATCAGCGGTGTGGACCACGATATCGCCGAAGGCTGGCGGGTGGCGAAGATAGGAGATGCCTTCCATGAGGATGTGGTCTCCAGGAGAAACGGCGGGGGCCATGCCGCCGGTTGGAATTTTGAAAGGGCGGACCAAGCCGGTGATACGCAAGAGCAAGATGGTGGAGCCAATCAAGACCAGGGGGATGAGCAGCCAAATGGCTTTGCTGAGTTTGCGGCGGGGTAAAGGTGGTGGATTGGCGGTCATGCTCTTGGCGTCTCAATGGGATAATCCGTCACCGAGATGAAGTAAAAGAAATTTGGAAAATGAAACGCAAGAACACGCGGAAGGTGGAGAAGACACTCATTTCACGAATCGGCACGGATTTGTGAGAAGGTTTCTTGTTCACGCGTTTTGTGTTCGGGTGGGAGGACTACGAAGCGACAGTATCAAATCTACGAATCATGGAATCATGATGATTGGTGGAAGGGCTTGAGGGGTAGCAGCTTCTGGAGTGAAAACAGAAGTTATTCACAGTATTCACATGGACAGCCAATGTCCTACCACCTCGGGTAAGGTATGAATTATGAAGGATGAGGTATGAAAAGAAAACCGAAGGGTTCGAGGACGACGACGAAGGACGATGGGAGCAGTGAAATTGATAGACCGCTGGGCTTGCTCTGGAGGGAGTTTCACGGTTTAGTTTTGGGGTCACACGCATGAATACTTGGCACAAATTGGGTTTGTTGTTGGTCGCCACTTTGGCGGCGGGGTCGTTTTCTGTCTCGGCTGCGTCGGCGAAATGGGAGCCGCAGAAGGGGGAGACGATCGTGGTGCTTGGGAACACGTTCGCGGAGCGGATGATGTCCGCGGGCTATTTCGAGGCGGCGCTGCATGCGCAGTATCCGAATCATAATCTGCGCGTGCGCAGCATGGCGTGGAGTGCGGATGAAATCTCGCTGCAGCCGAGGCCGTATCTCTTTGGTGATCTGAAGGACAAGCTCTCGCTGCCCAAAGAAAACGTGGATCCGAAAGAGGTTTGGTTCAATGGCGTGGGGGCGGATGCGCTCATCTTGTGCTTCGGGATGAATGAGTCGTTCAAGGGTGAGGCGGGCTTGGCGAAGTTTCGTGCGGACTTGGATGCGTCGGTGAAAAATCATCTGGCGCAAAAGTATAATGGGAAGACGGCTCCGAGGTTGTTGCTGGTGTCACCGATCGCGCATGAGAATCTGGGCAAGCCGCTGCCGGATGGCGTGCAGCACAACAAAGATCTGGCGAAGTATGTGAAGGCGATGAGCGAGGTGGCGGAGGCGAATGGCGTGGCGTTCATCGATCTGTTCACTCCGCATCAGGATTGGCTGAAAAAGAATGCGAAAGAAAAGCTGACGTTTAATGGGATTCATCAAACGGAGTTCGGTAACTGGGTGTTCAGCCAGTGGATGGCGCAGCAGCTTGGATGGTTCGATGGCAAGGTGGCGAGCAGTGGGGCGAAGGAGGCGGAGAGTTTCCGCGATACGATCGCGTTCAAGAATGACCGGTTCTGGATCCATTTCCGCGCGGTGAACGGGGAATACATCTATGGGCGTCGCCGCCAGATCTGGGCACAGAAGGTGCCGATGATATCGGATGAGGAGATGCGGCGGCTGTGGCAGGTGGATGAGGACGCAGACAAGGATGTGTTCAAGGCGAAGAAGCCGCTGGTGGCGCAGGTGTGGGCGGAGAAACCGGGGAAATGAAGAATTAGGAATTAAGAATGAAGAAGGGGGCACCCCTCATCCTCAATCCTTCTCCCCTCCGAGGGGAGAAGGAGGAATAACGAGCAATTCTGTTAATTTAGATTTTGAAATGACTATGAAGCAGTTTACGAAAGCTTTGATGATGGTGGCGCTGGTGGGTGGGGTGGCGCAGGCGTGGGCGTTGGATCCGAATGTGAAGGAGAAGGGGCATTATCTTTCGCCGGAGGAGAGCAAGGCGACGATGACGTTGCCGCCGGGGTATCAGATCGAGCTGTTCGCTTCGGAGAAGGATTTCCCGATATTGAATCCGGTGGCGATGCAGTTCGACAAGCAGGGGCGCTTGTGGATCGCGAACTCGCCGACGTATCCGCACATCAAGCCGGATGACAAGTATAAGGATTCCATCGTGGTGCTGGAGGATAAGGACAAGGATGGGAAGGCGGATTCTTATACGGTCTTCGCAGAAAATCTTTATGTGCCGATGGGTTTTCTTTTGGGTGATGGCGGGGTGTATGTGTCCGAAGAGCCGAACTTGGCTTTCCTGAAGGATACGGATGGGGATGGCAAAGCGGATACGCGCGAGACGATCTTGCACGGGTTCGGCTCGGAGGACAGCCATCATGCGATCCACTCGCTGCAATGGGCGCCGGATGGTTCTTTCTACATGGCGGAGGGCACGTTCCTCGTGACGAATGTGGAGACGCCGTGGGGACCGAAGCGAGTGCATGATTCCTCGGTCATCCGGGTGAAGCCGACGCGGCATCAGGTGGAGTTGTTCGGCAATTACGGGTGGTCGAATCCATGGGGTATCGTGTTCGATAAGTGGGGGCATCCGATCCTGCTCGATGCGTCGCCAGGGCAGAACTATTACCTGCCGCATCTGATGAGCAAGTTCGCGTTCGAGGATATCGCGGACACGCTGGAACATTGGGGCAAGGTGAAGGAAGAACGGTTGAGCTTCTTCAAGAAGGGGCGGCCGAATTCCGGTGCGGAGTTTGTGAGCAGTCATAATTTTCCGCCGGAGGTGCAAGGCACTTATCTGAACGGGCAATGCATCGGGTTCCATGGTATCCGCTGGATCACGGTGGAGGAGAGCGGTTCGGGGCTAGTCACGACGAAGACGAATGATCTGGTGCAGGCGCGCGATACGAACTTCCGCCCGATCGCGTTGCAGTTCGGCCCGGATGGCGCGTTGTATGTGTGTGATTTTTACAACAATGTGATCGGTCATATGCAATACACGTTCCGTGATGAACGGCGCGGGTATTCGCACGGGCGCATCTGGCGCATCACGTATAAGGACCGTCCTCTCTCGAAGCCGGTGGCGATCGTGGGTGAGCCGGTGGAGAAGTTGCTGAACCTGCTGAAAGATCCGATCCTGCGCACGAAGTATCATGCGCGGCGGGAATTGCAGGAGCGTCCGGCGAAGGAAGTGTTGCCGGCGGTGACGAAGTGGCAGAAGAGCTTGGATGCGAAGAGTCCGGATTATGACCTGCATCGCATGGAGGCGTTCTGGATCACGCAGGGGCATGATCAGCCGGATTTCAAATTATTGGAGCAATTGCTCGAGGCTAAGGAATCGAACATCCGCGCCTCGGCGACGATGGCGATGCGCTTCGAGCTGTATCAGATGCCGGATACGATGAAGCATCTGCGCAAGTTGATCTTCGATCCGAACATGCGCGTGCGATTGGAAGCGGCGAATGCGCTGAGCTGCATGGATTCCACGGAAGCGGCGGCGCTCATCGTGAAGGCGTCTGAGATGCCGATGGACCTTGGTCTCGCGTATGCAATGGATCGTTGCCTGAATTATCTCAAGCGCTTTGGACCGATTCCGGGTTATGACAACAGCATCTTCGCGGTGAACAAGTTGAACGATGCGGATCTGACGGCAGCGGTGACGAACAAGTGGTCAGCGTTGGTGGGCTTCGAGGCGCTCTCGCGCAATACGGTGAAGGGCGAGGTGCATAATGCGATCATCGAGAAGTTCCAGAAAGAATGGAACACGAGTCGCGCGGCGGTGCTGTTCCAAGTGGCAGACAAGTTGAAGCAACTGGGCAAGCCGGATGTGAGCGGCATCACACGGCGCGTGGCGTCACTGGCGGTGGCAGATTCTGTGCAAGGGCAGGCGGCGTTCACAGCTTACCTGAAGCGCGAAGCAGCAACAACGGATGTGGATTTGCGCCGGGCTTCTTACGCGGGTCTCTTGAACGCGAATGCGGACAAACCGCAGGAGGCGATCAAGCTGGCGGAGTCATTGAAGGAAGTGGATATGTTAATGGCCGGCGCGGCGCTCATCACGGATAATTCTTCGCAGGCGAAGCTGTATCCGACGTTGCTGAACTATATCAAGACGAAGCCGGGCATCACTTCGGAGTCGGTGCGTGATGCGATGAAGGGGGCGTTGCGCGTGGCGGACAAGCGGCCGGAGATATTCGCGACACTCGCGGAGTTGGCGGAGAAGGGCGGGTATGTGAAGCGGCGTGGGGCGATCAGTGCGATGCAGAGCGTGGCGTTCAAGGATTGGCCGAAGGGGTTCGACCAGTATGCGGGACGCTTGAAGATCTCGGGCGAGAAACTGCGCTTGGGCGGTGAGATATTCCGGCGCGAGAACTTCTGCGGGCAATGTCACATGGGCAGCGGTGAAGGTGTGCCGGGCGCGTTCCCGCCTTTGCAGGCGAATCAGTGGGTGGAAGGGGATGTGGATCGCCTGATCAAGGTGGCGTTGCATGGTCTGGAAGGGCCGCTGGAGGTGCATGGCATCGGCTACGATGCGGCGATGCCGCCAATGGGTGGCTTGCTGAACGATGAAGAGATGGCGGCGGTGCTGACCTTCGTGCGCACGTCCTGGGATAACACGGGCAGTGAGATCACGGCGGAACAAGTGGCGAAGGTGCGGGCGAAGTATCCAGATCGCGCGGCGCTGTGGCAGGTGGAAGAGATCGTGAAGGAACATCCGATCGACGGTTGGGCGCCGCCAAAGGCGGCACCGAAGAAGAAGAGCGAGTTTGAGTGAGAAAGACAACCGCCGTGATCGAAAGCTCACGGCGGTTTTTTGTGAGGAGTAATCGAAGAGGGAAAACAGGGGCACCCCTCATCCTCAATCCTTCTCCCCTCCGAGGGGAGAAGGAGGAAAGAGAGCGCGAGTGCATAAGGAGTAATTGTATGAGTTATATCATGGTGGATGTGGAGGCGGATGGGCCGATACCGGGGGATTATTCGATGGTGTGTTTCGGCGCGGTGTTGGTGGCGGGAGATTTGTCGCGGACGTTTTATGGGCGATTGAAACCGGTCTCGGAGAAGCGGATTCCGGAGGCGTTGGCGGTATCAGGGTTTTCGCGGGAGGAGACGATGAAGTTTGAGGAGCCGAAGAAGGTGATGGCTGAGTTTCTTGGATGGTTGAAGGAGAATTCCAAGGGGAAGCCGATGTTTGTCTCGGACAACAACGGGTTCGACTGGCAGTTCATCAACTGGTATTTCCACCATTTCTTGGGCGAGAATCCGTTTGGGTTTTCGTCAACCAACCTGGGCTCGCTTTACAAGGGGATGCAGAAGGATGTGTTCCAGAATTTCAAACATCTGCGGCGGACGACGCACACGCATCATCCGGTGGATGATGCGAAGGGGAATGCAGAGGCGTTGCTGCGGATGAAGGAGATGGGGTTGAAGATTTCATTGGAGTGAGCGCGATGAAGAAGAGATGGAACAAAAGGAATACCGGCACCCCTCATCCTCAATCCTTCTCCCCTCCGAGGGGAGAAGGAGGATAAGAAAACGAGTTTCCGGCGGAGATAAGCTTGAATCTGTTGAACTGAATGAACACGCTGGATGAATCCAAACGAAAGAAAGCCATGAGCGCGCAGAACTCTTCTACCCGATTTAATTCATTGAACCGCCGTTCTTTTTTAGCCGCCGCCGGGACGTTAGTGGCCGGAGTAGCCTCAGCGCAGGTGGCGCGTGATTGGACCGGGGTGATCCCGACGCGTTATCCGGACCCGGACATCATCGCGCTTGATCCGCGTTTCGGGAAATACAAGCTGGGCAATACGCCAATCCAGCGGCTGTATCACAATCCGAACATGCTGTGGGCGGAAGGCCCGGCGTGGAATGCGGTGGGGAAATATCTGCTTTGGAGCGATATCCCGAATGATATTCAACTGCGGTGGATAGAGGATGACGGTCGCACGACGGTGTTCCGTAATCCGGCGGGGAACAGCAATGGTAACACGTTCGATTTCGAGGGGCGCCAGATCTCCTGCCAGCACGGCACGCGCAAGGTGGTGCGTTACGAGCATGACGGTTCGGTGACGATTCTCGCGGAGACGTTTAACGGTAAGCCCTTCAACGCGCCGAACGATGTGGTGGTGCATCCGGATGGCGGCATTTGGTTCACTGACCCAGGCTACGGCAGCATGATGAATTACGAGGGGAACAAGGGGAAGCTGGAGCTGAAGGAGGCGGTGTATCGCATCGATCCGAAGAGCAGACAGATCGTGCTCGTGACGGATGATGTGGAGAAGCCGAATGGCCTCTGCTTCTCGCCGGATTACAAGAAGCTGTATGTGGCGGATACGGGCGGGCCGAAGAATATCAAGGTTTGGGATGTCGTAGACCAGACGAAGTTGAAGGGCAGCGGGAAGGAGTTCACGCATATGAAGCTTAAAACGGAGCGTGATGGGAAATCCGTGGAGCTGAGCGGTGGCGCGGATGGCATCCGCTGCGATGTGGATGGGAATGTGTGGGCGGCTGCGGGTTGGGCCGGTGCGGGCTACGATGGCGTGCATGTGTTCGCGCCGGATGGCAAACGCATCGGGCAGATTCTGCTGCCAGAGATATGTGCGAACATCTGCTTCGGTGGAAAGAAGCGGAACCGGTTGTTCATGCTGGGGAGCACATCGGTGTATGCGGTGTATGTGGAGACGCAGGGAGCGCATATCACTTGAGTGATGTTCCTCTGAGGATCCTTTTTGTTTGTGGCAAGAACCTGCGGCGCAGTCCGACGGCGGAGGCGGTTTATCGCAATGATCCGCGGGTGGAGGTGCGGTCGGCGGGGGTGAGCGAGAAGAGCAAGCATCGCGTGACGGAGAAGGATCTGGCGTGGGCGGAATTGGTGCTGGTGATGGAGCGGAAGCATAAGGCGCGGATATTGGAGGCGTTCGGTGGATTGGAGAATTTGCCGAGGATCGAATCGCTAGAAATACCGGATGAGTTTGAGTTCATGGAGGAGGAATTGGTGGAGTTGATTCGGGGTGGAGTGGAGGATTTCTTGTCTGCTTTGAATGAGCAATGACGGTTGGGGAAATCCCAAATTCAAAGCTCCGAGGAAATCTCAAACACCAAACATCAAGGTGACCGCCTTCTATGAATTTACGGGTTTTGATTTTTTCGGATGAGCAGTTCACACTGGCTGTATGGACCTCAAGTTGAAGAATAAGGTGGCGCTGGTCACTGGTGGTGCGCGTGGGATTGGGGAAGCGATTGTACGCTTGTTGGTGATGGAAGGGGCGAGGGTGGCAATCGTGGATCGGAATCGGGAGTCGGGTGAGGCATTGGCTGCGCAGCTTCAAGGTGCAGGGGCGAATGTGTTGTTTGTTTCGGCAGATTTGACGGTAGAGGCGGATTGTCTAAAGGCGGTGGAGCAGACGGTGAAGACGTTTGGGCAACTCGACATCGTGGTGAATAATGCGGGGGTGAATGATGGGGTTTCTTTGGAGCAAGCACCGGCGGAGTTCATGCAGTCGCTGCAATTGAATCTCTTTCATGTGTACGCGATCACGCATCATGCGCGGGTGGCGTTGCGGGCGAGCAAGGGCGTGGTGATCAATATCAGCTCCAAGGTGGCGGTGACGGGACAGGGGAAGACGTCCGGTTATGCGGCGGCAAAGGGAGCGGTGAATGCGCTGACGCGGGAGTGGGCGATCGCGTTCGCACCGGATGGGGTGCGGGTGAATTGTGTGGTGCCCGCCGAATGTCTTACGCCGCAGTATGAGAACTGGTTCAACAGCCTGCCCGATCCGGCGGCGACGAAGGCGAGTGTGGAGCGGTTGGTGCCGTTGGGTAAACGCATGACGGTGCCGGAGGAAATCGCGGTGGCGGTGGTGTTTTTGGCATCGCCAGTGTCAGCGCATACGACGGGGCAGATCCATTTTGTGGATGGGGGATATACGCATCTAGATCGGGCGATAACGGGGGAGCATGCGAAGTGGGGGTAGGAAGAGAAGCAGAGTCTTATGAGATTGCTGTTAATCATCCTCATATGAGTGAGATCACGACAATTGATCAGGTTTCCGAAGAGAAAGGTGCTGTGATCTTATCCTTGCAGCAATTTTCTTCTTCGGAGGACCGAGAAGCAATGGTCGTTTTTCAAGACAAGCTGAATGGTTATATCAGCGCGGTAAAGAATGAAGGATTGTATGAACAGTTTCCTGACCTTAAGGATAAACCTGTCCGTATCCGTTTAATTTGCAGCCATGAACTCACGCCGGTCGTGAAAGCAAAACTCGATCGTGTGAATGCGACGCTAGCGGAGGTCTCTATTGGATTTGAAGTGGTTTTGATCAAGGTTGAAGCAGGCGGGCGTGATATGCTTAAAGAGCGTATCATCTCGTGGGTAAATTGTTTTAGAGGGAAGCAGTGAGGTTGGTCAGTGCTGCCTCCTCACGTCGGCAGCTACGATAAAAAAACCGCCGGGGATTGCTCCACGGCGGTTGGTGTTTTCAGATTGTTCCGTGCTTACTTGAAGTAAGCGTGGTTCCGGTTGCCGCCGGAGAGGAGGAAGGCGACGAGGTCGGCGACTTCGTCATCCTTCAGCACATTGATGAGGCCTTCGGGCATCATTGAGGTCTTGGAAGGCTCCACGGATTGCACCTGACGGCTGTCGATGCCGATGGCCTGGTTGGGGTCGAACATGTCGGTGTTGAAGCGCATGTTGTCACCCGCGAGATTCACCACGCGACCATTGTAGCTGTCACCATTCTTCAGGGTGATGACCACGGAGCCGAACTGGTCGCTGATCTCCTTGTTCGGGTCGAGGATGGATTCCAGCAGATCGCGTGCATTGAAGCGGCCCGCCACACCCGTCAGGTCGGGGCCGACGGCGCCGCCATCCGAATCAAAACGATGGCAGGAGGCGCAACCCACGCCGGCGTAGATCTGGCGACCGCGCTCAAAGTTGCGTTTCTTCAACTGCTTCTCGACCAGCGGAGCGAGTTCCTTGAGCGTCCATTCCTTCGAGAAGGTGCGGCCTTCCATGAACTCGGCCATCAGAGATTTCGTCTCCGGTTTGGCCTCGAGGATGGGCTTGAGTTCGACGAGTTCCGCCGGGTTCAAGTTCGCCGTGGCTTCGTCTTTGAAGTTCTTGATGAAGCCGCTGAGACTGTTGCCGCCCTTGAAGTTGGCGGCTTTCAGGAACCAGCTGAAGTAGGTCTTGCGCAGGTCCATCGTCCAGCCGGTCTTGAGGGAGCGGAGCATGCGGGCGTAATCCATCTGTTCTTCCTGAGTGGGAGCGGCGGTGAGCATGCCCACGACTTTTTTCGCGGCGCTCGGTGCTTCCAGATAGACGAGCATCTGGGCGAGATCGGCGTTCACTTCGCGACGTTGGCTCGGGAAGAGCGGATCGAACTTGGCGGCGATCTTCTGTCGCGTGGCGGCGTCCGGTTCACCCATGCGGATGAAGGCGAGGGCGTAAACGCGCAGGAGTTCCACGCGCTGCATATCGGAGAGCTTGCTCCAGTCGATCTTGTCCAGTGCGGCTAGGAGCTTCGGCTGGATGGTCTTGTCACCCACGCGGCTCAGGGCAAGCAGTGCGCTGAGGGCGGTTTGCGGATCTTTCTCCGTGAAGGCTTTTTCCTGCCACGTCGTGGCGGGTTGCCACTCAAGGGCGGTGCGGGCGGCGAAGCGCAGGTAGCGATCGCTGTCACCGAGGGCTTTCCAAGCATCCTTCACGGCGTTGGCGTCCACTTTGCCGTGATACGCTTCGAGCTTCTTGCGCGCGGCGAGTTGGGGCGGAGCAGGCATGCCTTTGCTAGGCGCGGTGGATTCCGTGCCTGTGTAGGTCACGCGATAGAGACCGGATTGAGTCTTACGACCACCGACAGCGAAGTAGAACGCGCCATCCTTCGGATTCACGATGAGATCGGTGAGCGGCAGTGGCGAGGCACTGATGAATTCTTCCTTCTCCGCCACGTAACCGGCGCCTTCCGGCTTCAGGTGGATGGCGTAGAGCTTGCCGTAGCTCCAGTCGGAGATGTAGAGCGCCTCCTGATACTTGGCCGGGAACTTCGCACCGTAGCCGAAGACCACGCCCGTCGGCGAGCCGGGACCGATATTCACCACGGAGCCGAGGCTGTCCGGGTAGTAATCCGGCCACTTGCCGGTACCGGAGCGCCAGCCGAATTCGCTGCCGCTGGTGGCGAGATTCACGCGGGTGGGGCGGTACCAAGGTGTGTTCACGTCCCATTCCATATCGGCGTCATACACGAAGAGTTCGCCGCGCGTGTTGAAGGCGGCGTCATATTGATTGCGGTAACCCATGGAGAAGAGTTCCCATTGCTTGCCATCCGGGCTCATGGAGGCGACCCAGCCGCCGGGAGCCATGATTCCGCGAGCGTGACCGCGCGCATCCCACATGCGGGGGAGGAGATGGTCTTCCTGATAGACGAGCGGGACTTTGGAAGAATCAAATTTCGTGGGCTTGGTGTGGTTACCCGCGAGAATGTAGATGGATTTGCCATCGGGCGAGAGCAGTGCGGCGTGAGGGCCGTGTTCACCGCCGCCTTCCAGCAGGCGCAGGGTTTCGAGCGAGTCGAGCTTGTCGTCACCATTCGTATCGCGAACGCGATAGACGCCGCTGGCGTATTTGCCGCCTTTGTTCACCACGACGTAGAGACTGTCGAAGGCCCAGAGCAGACCTTGGGCTTCACCGATGTTCACATCGATCTTCTCGATCTCCAGACCGGTGCTGCTGGCGAGCGGCGGTGGTGAGAGGCGATAGAGCCCGCCGTATTGATCGCTGACGATGAGGCGGCCTTTCGGATCCACAGTCATGCTGACCCAAGAGCCTTGGTCATCTTTCGGCACGGAGTAGAGGCGTTCCACCTTGAAGCCCTTGGCCACGCGCATTCGCTCCACAGGTGTGGCTTCGGGCGGTTTCACATTGGCGGCGGCTTGGAGGGATTTCTCATTCACGCTGGTCCAAGGCGCACCGCCGAGCTGGGCGAGGACTACAGGCTTCGTCCAGGAGGAATCATCGAAGCCAGGGGTCTGCCAGTCTTTCGGGGCTTTTTGGCTCGTTTTCCAAGTGCCATCGGTAGCGATGACTTCGAGGCTGCGACCGCTATCGATCTCCAGCTTCACCATGAGCGCGGCGGCGGCACCGTCGTCGTTCTTGGCATCCACGGCGATGACGTTGCGGCCTTCGAGCAGCTTGTTGCCGACGTTGACGAAGACGGGATCGGCCCAGCTATTACCAGTGGCGATCTGTTCGCCGTTCAGGAACAGGCGGAATTCGTTATCCGCCGCGACATAGAGGCGGGCGGTGACGGCGGCAGACTTCTTAAAATTGAATTCCTTACGGAACCACGCCTTTTGATTGGAGGTGGCTGGTTTGGTGGGCCAGATCCAATTGACGACGGAGCTTTGGGCAACGGCGGCTTTGGGAGCGGCCTTTTCCTGAGCTTTCGCATCGGCAACCACCAAGGCACTGGCGGTGGCGAGGACCAAAAGCGAACAATAACGGGCTAGCATTTTCATGGCTTGAATGAGTGTGGGGATTTAAGCAGCAAGGGGGATGAGGGGCAATGAAGTTTAATGACGAATGACCAAATCCGAATGACGAAGGAATGAGCAATGACCAATGGGAAAAGATAGAAAATTTGGTGCAGGGACCGAGGACGATGACGAGAACAAGGACGATTACGAATGGGTGAATTCATTTTTCCTGACGAACTGCTTGTCGCGTAGGTGCGGTTTCGGGTATTGACGGAGCGAGTTTCACCCGCATTCAGGATTTGAAGAAAATTCTTGGCATACTTGGACTGCTGATCGTGGTCTGTGTGGCGACGGCGCTGATGAGCGACCGTTTCCTCACGCCGTACAATGTCGAGAACCTCATCCGGCGCACGGCGCTCTTCGGCATCATCAGCATCGGCGTGGCGTTTGTGATCATCACGGGCGGGATCGATCTCTCCATCGGGTCGGTGGTTTGTCTGGTGGGTTGCGGGCTGCCTTGGCTGCTGACGGTGAAAGGTGTTTCCGTGCCGGTGGCGTTGGTGATCGTGGTCTTGGTGTCAGGAGGGATAGGACTACTGCATGGGACGTTGATCACTAAGTTACGAATACAACCCTTCGTGGTGACGTTATGCGGGCTGCTCATCTATCGCGGGCTCACGCGCGGGCTGACGCAGGATCAGACGATGGGGTTTGGAAATGAGTTCAAGGGCTTGCGCATTCTCGCGACGGGGAAGGTGCCGGTGCCGTTCATCGAGAATTTCAGCATCCCCGCGCCGTGCATCATCCTGCTGGTAGTGGCGATTATCGCGGCGGTGTTCTTGAACAAAACGATCTATGGGCGTTACTTGCTGGCACTGGGGCGGAATGAGCAGGCGGCGCGGTTCAGCGGTATCAATACGGACCGCATGATCATCTTGGCATATGTGATCTGCGGGTTGTTGTCGGGCTTGGGTGGGATGCTCTTTGTGCTGGATGTGAATTCAGCGCAGCCGGTGGATTTCGGGAATTTCTATGAACTCTATGCCATTGCGGCGGCGGTGCTGGGCGGATGCAGCTTGCGCGGTGGTGAGGGGGCGATCACGGGCATCATCATCGGTGCAGCGCTGATGCAGGTGCTGCGGAACATGATCACGCTGGTGGATTCCATGCCGAAGAGCATCGAGTTCGCGATCATCGGAGCGGTGATCTTGGGCGGGGTGGTGGCGGATGAATTGATCAAGCGGTGGGCGGCGGGGAGAAGGGCGGGGAAGGCGGGTGAATCGTTAAAAGGTTAAATCGTGATTCGTTTTGGCGGCTGGGCGTAACTGACGGCTGGGAGTAAAGATGCTGGCAAAAGCATGGGAGTATGGCAGATTACACCTATGGAAACGGCGATTGTGACTTCTGAAGGTGAGACGCAGACGGTTCATCTGCCGAAAGGTTTTCATTTGCCGACACCGGAGGTAAGCATCCGGCATGATGGGGATGCGATTGTTTTGGAGCCGTTAAAACCCAAGGTGTGGCCAGTTGGTTTTTTTGAGTCGATACAGATTGATGATCCTGCTTTCAAGCGTCCGGAGTAACGGGTGATTTCGCTGCTTCGCTTTAGACCGGTGGGGTGGTGGCGGATGAATTGATCAGGGGGTGAGCGGCGAAGCGGCGGGCGGGGAAGAATGCGCATGGAGTTTCATCATGAACGAGCCAAATAGCATGTTTAAGCGGGCTTGGATAACTGCCGGACATAGTGAGCTATGGAACTGTCAGAAGACATACTGTGAGATTCCATGGGGCGATTTGCCTAAAATAGAAGGGGTAACGGACGATTTAAAATGGTTAGATCAAGTTCCATCAGAGCTTCGGGACGCTGTTGAGGAAACCAGCACTCTAAATTCGAGTGATAACGATATCGGCAACTTGGAGGATATTGTTGCACAGGCGCAAAAGCTTAACTTGAAATTACCGGAATCGTTTCTGCGATTCATGCGGGATGCTGACTTGCAGGAGAAGGTCCCCACATGTACCGCATGTTACTTGGGGCTTTCCGAAGAGATTATACCAGTTGTTGGCTCTGTGGATCATTTTCTCCTGCGTTTCATGAACGATTCCCAGAATTGTGTGATGTGGTATCTGCATTTCAGACGTGGCGAACATGTGGGGGTAGTAGCATCAAACTATTTTATCGAACCGGAGATATTTGAATTGATGGAGTACGAAGCGATCAAGCGGGAAGACGTTTTTCGGGATGCCCTCTTATGTGCGGACACTTTTACAGAGTTCCTGTATCGTTTTTGGATAGAAAGCTCGATCTGGTATTCGCTGCACGAGGGTTTTCAGCCATCACCGCTCCAGGAAGATTATCTCAAACAGATTACGCGCAAATTGAAGTAAGGGAAAGTTAGAGCTTCATCCCGCAAGCGAGACTACTGCTGGTTCCGCCTCCTCACGTCGTCGGCTACGGGGTTAGTAGGTGGCGCGACCGCCTGATAAATCAAACACGCCGCCTGTGGTGAAGGAGCAGTCTTCGGAGCTGAGCCAGGCGACGAGGGCGGCGGCTTCTTCCACTTTTCCAACACGGCCCATGGGAATCTTAGCCACCATGTAATCGATCTGCTGCTGGGTGCATTGTTTGAGGATGTCCGTGTGGATGACGGCAGGGGTGATGCAGTTCACGCAGATGTTTGATAGCGCGAGTTCTTTACCAAGAGATTTTGTGAAGGCGATGACCCCAGCCTTGGCGGCGCTGTAGTGGGAGGCGTTTGGATTCCCTTCTTTGCCCGCGATAGAGGAGGTGTTCACGATGCGGCCGTAACCGTTTTTCAAGAGGTAAGGAACCACGGCATGGCATACGAGAAAGACTGCGTTCAGGTTCACGTTCACCACGTTGTTCCATTCCGCAGGCGTGAGTTCCCATGATTTTTTATTCTCACCGGCAATACCGGCATTGTTGATGAGAATATCGATCTTGCCGAAGGCATCAGCGGTCGCTTTTGCGGCAGCTTCGATGGAAACGAGATCGGTAAGCTGGACGGTGGAGGTGTGGACTTTGCCGAACTGGCCAAGAGATTGAGCGGCTTCGCGGAGAGCGTCGGCATCGCGGTCCCAGAGGCTGACGCTGGCGCCGGATTGGAGGAGGCGTTGGGCGATGGCGTAGCCGATGCCACGAGCGCCACCGGTGACGATGGCGGCGCGGCCTTGGAGGTCGATCTGGTTCATGAGGGGATGGTAGAAAACCCAAGCAGTGTGAGGCGAGAGGAAAGGAGAATGAGTTGAAATTACCAATGGCTTGCGATTTGGGTATGGACTACGTTTTCTCCATGCCGACGAATGTTTTAGGCGGGGATCTGGAGTGTTGTTGCAACGACCCGATGACTGGTTTTTATCGGGATGGGTATTGTCGCACGGGGGCTCAGGATCAGGGGCTGCATGTGGTTTGTGCGCAGATGACGGCGGAGTTTTTGCGGTTCTCTTACATGCGGGGGAATGACTTGAGCACGCCGAGGCCGGAGTATGATTTTCCGGGGTTGAAGCCGGGGGATCGCTGGTGCTTGTGCGTGGAGCGGTGGAAGGAGGCTTTGGTGGCGGGGTTCGCGCCACCGGTGGTGCTGGCGGCGACGCATTTGTCGGCGCTGGAGTGGGTGGATTTGGAGGATTTGCGGGCGAATGCGGTGAAGGGGGAGGGTTAACCACAGATGGGGGGAAGGAGTTTCAAGTTTTCAGTGGGGAAATCGAGGACGAAGGACGACGACGAGAACGAGGACGATTAAAAGACGGTTTGGCTGTTGTGTTTTTGGGAAGTTGGGTAAATTGAGGGCGTGGATGCTGGAAATTTAACGGATAGTCCTTTTGCGGTGGTGACGTTCATCGCGGCACCGGCGTTGCTCACGAATGCGACGAGCTTGTTGGTGATGAGCACGATCAACCGCATGTTGCGCACGCGGGATCGGATGCAGGAGTTGTTCGCGGAGTCGGAGAAGGGCGGGCTCTCGAAGGAGGAGTCGGCGCGGTTGCTGGAGCAGGTGGACCGGGTGGAACGGCAGGCGGTGTTGCTCTTGCAATCGTTGCACGCGATCTATCTGGCGCTGGGGGCGTTTGCGGCGGCGACGTTGGTGACGTTGCTGGGCGCGAGTCTGGCGCATTTTCTGGCGAAGTTCTGGTTCAGCTTTCTGGCGGGGATCGGTCTGGTGCTGGGGTTCGTGGGTTTGGGCGGGTTGGTGGTGGGGAGTTTCAAGCTGTTTCAGGCGACGCAGTTGTCGTTGCAGAATATCCGGATGGAGGCGGAGTTGATCCGGAAGAAGCAGTCGGGGTAAACCGCAGATGGGTGAATTTACCACGGAGGGCGCGGATTTTTTAGCCACAGATTGAACACGGATCACACAGATGGGGGAAAGGATAGCCGAGGGAGTGGGGAACCGCGAAAAACGCTCAATACGCGAAAAAAGGGAGTTTGAACAGAAGGGAGCGAATAGGGTAGGTAACCGCAGATGGACGCAGATTGACGCAGATGGGGGAAAGAAAGTTAGAGAGGGAGTGAGCCGGAGGGGAGGTTGGCCGCAAGAAAGCGTAAGAGGCGCAGAGTGAGTGAGGGATCAGGTTGCTAGGTTGGCAGTCTGGATTTGGGCGGTGGTGTAGTAGAGTTCGCGGTGGCCGCGGTTGGTTTCCAGGTGGAGATGGGTGCGGGTGGGTGACTCTTCGGTGATTTTCAAACTGAGCAGGGTGAGGGGGCCGGTTACACGCTTTTCGGAGATTTGATAGCCGTGGACGCCTTCGAAAACCAGGAGGTGAGGGGCGGGCTTGCCGTCGGAGAGAAGCAAAACTGTGAGGGTTAGTTTTTCTTGCTCGGGTTCTTCGATGAGGGCGAGGAGCTGGGTGTTTTGGAGGTTGAAGTCGGCGAGGTTCATGAGTTGTGAGCGTTACGGGAATGTATGTGATGCCGGTAAATGCTTAGGTCATCGAACACAGCCCATATTATGGCGGTGATCATCGCGCCTAGCAGGTAAGTGGAGGCAGGAATTATTACAAAGATCGCGAACAATCCAATGGGGATGCTGAGCCAGCGTCTAGATGGAGCGCGATCGCGCGGGATTTCAGGGCGAAACTCGTAGCGTAGAACGTATGCCGCTATCAGCGGTATCAAGATGGTCGGGTCACCAAACATTCCGGGACTGAAAAGGCCGAGGAACGGCAGAAGCGCGGCGAATAACACGGCAATCCAGCTCAGGATGATGCGTGTCAGGGTGTTCATGGAAGATGACTGTCAGAGCTTATGACAAAGCTCTCGGTCATGTCTGGTGTGTAAACTGGGATGAATCCCAGAAGCGGGCGTTGCGGCTCTGCATAAAAGTTGGCAAAGACAATGATATCGCCTCCGGGTTTATCATTCCACGATGCTTGAAATTCCATTTGATACTCAGTGCCATCAGGAGCGGTGCCTTCAATGTGCTCCAGGCAATTGTAAGCTTTGCGGTCTTGCTCCACGCGTTCCGCGAGCTGGGCGTAACTCCAAGTGCGAAATTTTTCCAAATGCACTGTCAGAATTTTGTGCATCTCGTCTTTTGCTCATGGTGGTGCGAATTTGGTCAGGCTCTTAGAATTTTTTCCATCGGTTTGCCTTTGGCGAGTTCGTCGATGAGTTTGTCGAGGTAGCGGATCTCGCGCATCAAGGGGTCTTCGACTTCTTCCACACGGATGCCGCAGACGACGCCTTTGATGAGGGTGCGGGCGGGGTTCATCTTGGGTGCTTTGGCGAAGAAGGTTTCGAAGTCGGTCGCTTTTTTCAGTTGAGCTTCGAGCTGCTTCTGGGTGTAGCCGGTGAGCCAGCGGATAATGGTGTCCACCTCGGCCTTGGTGCGGCCTTTCTTTTCCGCCTTGGCGACGTAGTAGGGATAGACGTTGGCGAAGGGGGTGGTGAAGATGCGGTGTTTGGTGGGCATGGGGAAAATTATGAAGTGTGAAGGATGAAGGAGAGGTCAGTATTTTGTGGTCATGACATCCATGTCTCTGTGGCGGCAGTAACGCTCCATTTGTCTTTTTCCTTCTTAACCGTGAAGGTGTATCCGCGAGCATACAGCATTCCTGCATAGAAACTGCCTGTCACTTCCACTTCCGTAGGGGAGATCCATTTGATCTTTTCGCTATTGAATATTACACCGCGCTGGTCGTTACGCTTTTCCACTACCCACCCAGCTTGGGAAAAGGTGCTAGCGGATGCTTTCTGAACTGGCGTTTTCAGGTCAGCAAAACGTTTCATGAAATCAATTGAAGGGTCACGTGCGGAGTCGAAGATATCTTGTCCTTTAGCGTTCAGGCTAACGGATAGAAAATACACTTTTGCTTCGGTGACTTGGTTGGTCGCAATCTGATAACGAAAAAGAGTCTCAAGGATGTCATTGGTTTCTTGCTGACGTCTCGCGGCAATGGCTTTAGACGATTCTGCTGGTTCGTCTGCATGCACTGCGTGGGACGAGCACAAGACAGCCAGCATAAGAACAGTTAGAATCGTGATATGCTTCATAACAGCTAAGGGCAAAAGCTTGGTTGAGGGTTTGATTACTCTTGAGTCGATAATAGGCGCTAGCGGTGAAATGGCCAGATAACAATGGGGGCGAAAGGGTGGTGCTACGGCGGACGTCGCGGACTGCCGGCTGGAATCCGGCAGCACGGGTCGCGTGTTTCGTCTTGGCTCCCCAAACCTCATCTGACTTTAATCGCACCCGACACAACCACGTTGAGAGGAGGGCGTTTTGCCCAACGTAGTCCCGCTTGGGTGCGGGACAACGTTGGGCTTTGGGACGGTGCCCCGATTGGGGCACGGGGGAAGGGGGGGGCAGGCCCAAGGTCTCTGGTTTCAGGTCGGACGCGGGGGCAGTTTCGTGTTTCTTGTTTCTGGTTTCGGATGGGAAGAATAAACGCGAACGACGCGAAATACGCGAACGGGGGATTTTTCAACCGAATGGGGTCAAGCGAATGGGGAGCTTGTCTCAGATCTAGGGTTTCATGTTGCAGGTCAGTGAGGGTTGGAGATGAAACGGGTTTTCAGCCCTTGGTCTTTTTTACGGTGGATACCCAGGCCGGTGGCCTGGATTGGTATGAACCGCGCCGTTGGCGCTGATACGGGGCAGGAGGTTGTTTGGTTTGTTTGCACTCTTTCTGAGTGCGGATTTTTATGGGTGTTTACCGTAGGTGTCGTCGCTGATGCTCCTCAACTCCGAATGTTTTCGCGAGCAGGCCTCCGGCTACTTTCTTTAATCCCTTCGGGATTAGTGAGGCCTCTCACTCAAGATCTAGCAAATGATGACAAGTTTTCGAGGGGCTATGCCAAGCATTATCATCGTCTCAGGTGGATGGCTAACGGGATATGACAATCAATTCGAAATATTGATAGATCAGAGCAAAGGACAATAGGGCAGCTATGCAGGCACAGGTTTTGTCGGCATTTGAGCCGCGGCGGAAAGATTCAACAGTCGCGATCACGCAGGCCACGAGGAGTATTCCACCTATAATCCAGACAGAGCGGGTGACGGGTTCGGTGACGAAAGTTCCGCCGCCAGATTTAACAACGAGCGCAGGACGCAAATAGGGAAAATATAAAACGCCAAATGCACTGAGAATAAGAGCGATCAAGCCTCGCAAGGTTAGAGGGTGACGGGTGGGGTTCACTTGTGAGTTGAATATATGTTTTTTGTGGCTGGAAGCCAAGGGCCGAGTGGGGTGGACGCAACCATATCGGAAGTTCCAAGTTTTCAGTGTTCAGTTTTCAGCGGGAAAGTGGTTAGGATGTGGGTGGCACAGGGGAAATAGCCGATAGCCGAGGATTTCAAATTTCAGATTTGAGATCAGTAGCAAACCACAGGAGTAGAAGCAGAAAATGCTGGTCTGAGGATTTTGACTGCGCCACACGGAGCAGGTGAAAACAAAAAAGCACTCAAACCAGCAC
>DASWYF010000029.1 GCA_036405135.1 Verrucomicrobiia bacterium
AACAAGCCTTGCGCAGTGCCGAAGCCAGAACTTGGGAGGCGCTCTTGGCGGCCATCGCCGCCGCCTTGGCCTCAGTCACCCCACAAGACGCCGCTTCCTGGTTCGCACATTGCGGCTACAACTTTATTTAAAACGCTCTAATGTCCTCAGTGTTCAGTTTTCGGAGGAGGCAAAGAGAGATGAGTTTTATAGGATATCTGGGCCCTCTCCAAATCACGCATGCGGGACAGCTATGATTTAGGGGAAAGAAAAAGGACCGCGTTGCCGCGGTCCTTTCTGAAGGGATGTCAGCTTAGATTACACGTTATACGTGGAGCTGCTCGTCGTGCCGCCGCGGCCGGTCCAGTTCGTGTGGAAGAACTCGCCGCGCGGTTTGTCGAGGCGCTCGTAGGTGTGTGCGCCGAAGTAGTCGCGCTGGGCCTGGAGCAGGTTCGCAGGCAACACGGCGGAGCGATATTGATCGTAGAACGCCAAGGCGGTGCTGAACGCGGGCACCGGGATGCCGCGCAGTGCGGCCGTGGAGACGATCTTGCGCCAGCCCTTTTGGGTGCGCTTGATCTCGCCGCGGAAGTAGTCGTCCAAGAGCAAGTTCGAGAGCTTCGGATTCGCATCGTAGGCTTCCTTGATCTTGCCGAGGAAACGGGAACGGATGATGCAACCACCGCGCCACATGAGGGCGATACCACCGTAGTTGAGGTTCCAGCCGTATTCCTTAGCAGCGGCGCGCATGAGCATGTAGCCCTGGGCGTAGCTGATGATCTTGGAGGCGAAGAGGGCGTCGCGGATGTCGTTGATGAAGGCCTTCTTCTTCTCGGGGTTCGCGGCGATGCTGCTGAGAGCGGGACGCGGGCCCTTGAGTTTGCGGGAGGCTTTCACGCGCTCGTCCTTCAAGGCGGAGACGCAACGGCTATACACGGCCTCAGCCATCAAGGTGATGGGGATGCCGAGGTCTTGGGAGTTGATGACGGTCCACTTGCCCGTGCCCTTTTGGCCAGCGGTGTCGAGGATCTTGTCCACGATCGGGGAACCGTCCTCGTCCTTCTTGGCGAGAATGTCGCGGCTGATCTCGATGAGGTAGCTGTCGAGGTCGCCCTTGTTCCATTCGGCGAAGACTTCGTGCATCTCATCGGCGCTCATGCCGAGGCCGTTCTTCATGATGTTGTAGGCTTCGCAGATGAGCTGCATGTCGCCGTACTCGATGCCGTTGTGCACCATCTTGACGTAGTGACCGGCACCTTGCTCGCCAACCCAGTCGCAGCAGGGAGCGCCGCCTTCCACCTTCGCGGAAACGGCCTGGAAAATCTCCTTCACGTGCGGCCAGGCAGCGGGTGAGCCACCAGGCATGATGGAAGGACCCTTGCGGGCGCCTTCTTCACCACCGGACACACCAGTGCCGATGTAGAGGAGGCCCTTGCTCTCGACATACTTCTGGCGGCGGTTGGTGTCGCCGAAGAGGGAGTTACCACCATCGATGATGATGTCACCGGGTTCGAGGTGCGGGATGAGCTGGTCGATGAATTCATCGACGGGCTTGCCGGCCTTGACGAGCATCATGACGCGACGGGGGCGCTTGAGCTTCTTGACCATCTCCTCGATGGAATGGGCACCGAGCACCTTGGTGCCCTTGGCTTCATTGGCCAGAAACTCGTCCACCTTCGCAGTGGTGCGGTTGTAAGCCACCACGGTGTAGCCGTGGTCATTCATGTTGAGGATGAGGTTCTGACCCATGACGGCCAGACCGATCAATGCGATATCACCTTGAGGTTCCATGTTTATATTCCGTTCAAAAAGGAGCGATTACGATACCGGATGGGCCACGCCACGCCAGCAGTTTTTTAGGCTGCAGGATGGGCCGAATTCATGCAAATGATGAATTTGGCGGTGGGTTGGTCCTTCCGAAAGGGTTAAACGACCTGTACGCGGCTGTCTTCCGAGAGCATCTTCTCGAGGTTATCCCAGCCGGTTTCGTTCATGCTGTTAAAGGCATTGAGGTAAACGGCGACGACTTCACGCGGATATTTGCCGAGGAGGATGTCCACGGCGGTCTTGAGCTTGGCGTCATCAATCTTCTCCGGCAGGTCTTCCACCACGCCGTCCTTATGCGGGATGTCGAGGGCGTTCAGGAAATCGACGAGCATGCCGTTGTATTTCTTGAGGAGCCAGCCACGGAGCAAGGTGCCAGCGGCGAGTTCCATATTCGGCTTGGAAAGCGTGCCGACCATGGAGGCGTGGCGCTGGAGCTTAGGCTGCTTCTCGAAGAAGATGGGGCGGAGCTTGCGGGCATCCGCCACGGCTTTCAGCGTGGCTTTGTAGAGTTCCTTGTCGTTTTCAAAGGCGGATTGCAGGATGTCGTTGGAAAGTTCCGCAGACATGAAGCCAAAAAGTTCGTGAGACGTCAGCATACTTATTCAAAAGTCCAAATTCAGAAACAGGGGCAAAAGTCTAGGGATGCGGGGCAAAATGGCTACGAAAAAATGAGAGGGAATCGACGGCAGCTCAGGATTGAGGGATGGTTAGCAAGGTGAGCTTGTGTTTCTTGCACAGCTTTTCGAGCTCAGGTTGATCTAAGAAAAGGGTCTTCCCAGCTTCAACGGCTAGCACAGAAACGCCGTTCTTGGCGCAAGTCTCCAAGGTCCGCTCGCCAATACAGGGTATGTCGAAACGCATATCGTGGCCTTCCTTGGCCACTTTCACGGCGACCGCCCTGCCCTCTTTACCGGCAAGTTCGCCTCCACGCGTAAGGCATTTATCGGTCCCTTCGAAGCCCTCTACCGCCAAGACGGTGCCTTGTTTGACGACGACCAACTGGCCGATCTCAAGACGTGAAATCTCTTTAGCGATACGATACCCAAAATCCACATCCGCAGCCAGTTCCGATGTAAGCTCGCCACCGATTCGAACGCCCTTACCGGGCATCAGAGGAATCAGCCAAGGCATGGCAGAAATAAGTTCGACACCTTCTGAACGTAATTCGTCCCCGATAGCTCCAAAGATGGTATGGGCGTTTTTCTCCTTGAGGCGCATGAGGAGTTTCATGGCACGAAGATCGGGACGGAGGTTGAACAGGTTGCTGGGTGCAATCTGGCCGACCATGACAGATTGCTTCACGCCACGACTGGTGAAGACCTCGATGAGCTTGGTCAATTGGCCGACCTTCAGCCAAACCACCTCGTCTACCAAGGCCGCAAACTCGGAGCTGGTTTCTCCCTCAAACGCCACAGCCACAAGACGTTTCACCCCCATAACACGTGCCTGCCGCGCGAACATGAGCGGCAAAGAGCGGTTTCCGGCTATAATGCCGAGGGTGTGTGGACCAGCGTGGTCTGACATGTGCTGCCCTTTGTACGGCGTGATGAGGAAGGATGCCAGTCTGAAAGCACGGATTGGGCAGGATGGACGTGCCTTGTCTTCGTGTGTAACAAGTTCTGCCTCAGGGAACTTACCGCCCAAATTGCGTACTCGGGCAGACTTGCCCATAGGGCAATTTTTGGAGAGTGTGAACGACGTGTTTTGTTTGGCCGGGCCAGTGAAAGGCGTTGCAGGTCAGCGGGGGGGAGTGCGTGATGTATTGCGCATCAACCAACCTTTGCTGATTGCATCCGTCTATTCGGCTAGCACGACCCTCCTGATGGCCGCTGCTCCGCACAATCCAGATGATCACACGCATCCTGTTCCCCTCCCCCTTCTCTCTGCGGTGCTAGCTGTGGGCATCTTTTTTCTGCTGCTGGCGATGTGGCTCGTCCGTCAACGCGAACGGGAGCGGCAGGAGGTAGCCAAGCAACTGGCGCGCGTGTCCGAACTGGAATTGGAGTATCGTGACCTCTTCGACAACGCGAGCGACCTAGTTTACACGCATGACATGCAGGGGCGTTACCTCACTGTGAACCGTGCCTTTGCGGATACATTTGGATATGCCAAGGAAGAATTGATCGGACGCAACGGTTTCGAGTTGCTCGTTGAGGAATCACGGAAAATCAGTCAAGCGATGTTCTTGCAAAAGCTGAAAGACGGCCAGCCGACCCGCTACGAAGCAGATTTTATAACTAAGGATGGCCGCAAGCTGCATGCAGAACTGGTCACCCGTCTGGTATTCCGTGATGGCAAACCCGTCGGTGTGCATGGTGTGGCGCGTGACATCACCAAGCGTCGGCAGGAGGAATTCCGCAACCGCGTCTTTCTGGAACTGGGCCACAAGCTGAATGAAGCGAACACCCACGAGGCCGCCGGCGACACCATTCTCGAAGCCGCACAACAGTTGATCGGTTTTGATTCCTGCATCGTTTACGCGGTAAATAAGGAACAAAACCTCTTCCGCGTGCTCATCCAGATCGACAAAGTGGATAGTACTCTGAAGCGTTTTCCAGCCGCGCAAGATTATCAGCCCTTGCCCCCCATCACCAAGTTGGTGATCGAGAAGGGAGCGCAACTCATCCTGAGAACACCTGAGGAATTGGCGGAAAAAACCGATCCTTCAGGACTCTTCGGCAGCATGCGCCGATCTGCTTCGATCGTCGTTGTGCCCATCCGTTCGCCTGAACGCGTGCTCGGTGTGCTGGGCGTCCATAGCTACACGCACAATGCCTACGATGTGCACATGCAGAAAATGCTGGAGGCACTGGCGGATTATTGCGTGGGCGCTTTCGAGCGCATCAGTGCCCGTGAAGAGATGTTGGCCACGCTCGCAGAACTGGAACGTCGCGTGGCCGAGCGCACTGCTGAACTCTCCAAGCTGAACAAGTCTTTGCAGGAAGAAGTCGAGGAACGCAAACGCATCGAGGAAGCGTTACGTGAAGCGCATGCAGGATTGGAATTGCGCGTCAAGGAACGCACTGAGGAACTGAGCCGCATCAACGTCCAGTTGCGCAAAGAGATCGGCGGTCACCGTCAGACGAGTGCTGCTTTGCAGCATAGCGAACAACGCTTCCGCTCGCTCATTGAAGCATCTCCCGTAGGCATCGCCCTCTCCCGCAGCGGCATCGTGCTGTACGCGAACAAGGCGCATCTGGAGATGTTCGGCTTCACAGATCAATGGCAGCTGCAGGGCCGCTTCTTCCTTGATATCATTGCGCCGCAATGCCGTGACGAAGTGAAGACACGCATCACCCGCCGCCGGGAAGCCGGGCTGGACCGGGACAGCTACGAGACCGTAGGACTGCGGAGGGACGGCTCACAGTTCTTTTACCAAGTAGAAGCAGCCTCAATCCAACTCGAGGATGGACCGGCCACTCTGGCATTTCTCATCGATACCACGCTCCGCCATGAAGCTGAACAGGCACTGCGACAATCCGAAGAACGTTTCTCACTCGCCTTCCACGCACTGCCCATCCCCGTATCCATCAGCACATTCGCCGAAGGCCGCTTGATTGATGCCAATGAAGCGTTTCTGCATCTGTTCGAGCACAAGCGCGAAGAAACCATCGGGAAAACTGCCCTCGAACTCGGCATCTGGGACCGCACTGAAGAACGCAATGATTTGATCGACAGTCTGAAACGCGGTGAATCAGTCCGCGCCCGAGAGTGCCGCTACCGCACCCGCTCCGGACGTCTGGTGATCACCTCCGTCTCGGTCGAACGCGTCGAATTGCAAGGCTGGCCGTGCCTTATCTTCATCACCCAAGATCTCACCGAGCGGCTCAACCTGGAGACCCAACTGCGCCACGCGCAAAAGATGGAGGCCGTCGGCCAGCTTGCCGCCGGTGTCGCCCATGATTTCAACAACATCATGACCATCATCCTCGGTCATGCCTCGCTGCTGGAACTCGAGATGGCTCATGACAAGGATCATCTCGAAGCCCTGAGGGAGATCACCACCGCCTCGGAGCGCGCCGCCACTCTTACCCGACAACTCCTGACCTTCAGCCGCAAGCAGATCATGCAGTTGCGCGTCGTGGACCTGAACGAGCTCATCCGGAATTTTTCCCGCATGCTCAACCGCCTCCTCGGCGAGCATGTGGCGGTCGACCTTCATTTCGAGCCATTTCTCCCGGCTGTGAAAGCGGATGCCGGCATGGTGGAGCAGATCATCATGAATCTCGCCGTCAATGCGCGCGATGCGATGACCGGCACCGGATGCCTCTCCATCGCGACCAAGCCCGTCATGATGGAGGTGAACCCCCGAAACCCTTCACGAACAGGCAAATTCGCCTGCCTCGTAGTGTCGGACAACGGCTGCGGGATGGACGCTCTCACACTGGGCCGGATATTTGAACCATTTTTCACCACCAAAGAAGTCGGCAAAGGCACAGGCCTGGGACTAGCCACGGTTTATGCCATCGTCGAACAGCATCACGGCTGGATCGAAGTGGAGAGCACACCAGGGGCAGGCACTGTCTTCAGGGTGTATCTTCCAGTCGCGCTGGAATTCACCGGTTTGGAACCGAATTTGATTACGACAGAGACACACATGCAAAATAAAGCGACTGTCCTCGTGGCAGAAGATGAGGCCGCCGTACTGGGCTTGGTGACCACGATACTCCAAAAAGGTGGCTATCATGTCATCAGTGCCACGAGTGGAGATGATGCATTGATCCTTTGGGAGATGCACCGGGACGAAATCGACCTCCTGCTGACGGACATGGTGATGCCCGGTCTGCTTTCCGGTCGTGGTCTGGCGGAACGCATCCACGAAATGAAACCGGACCTGCCGGTGATCTACAGCAGCGGGTACAGCGTGGAAATCGTCCGTGAAGGTCTGGTGTTGCGGGAAGGAGTCAACTTCCTTCCCAAGCCCTATCCACCGACCACGCTTCTGCAAATGGTGAAAGACTGTTTGGAGAACGCCATTCAGGGAAACAAAGGAAACCGCAGTCAGGAAGTGTAATCCCCGCGCACTTCGGTCCTAGGGCTTCTTAAGCCGGTAAAATTTCGGACCGGCAGTGAGGCTGATTATTAGACTGCTGCCTGTCACGCCGGAAGTCGGCTGCCAGACTATCGGGCTGTTCAAAGTGGAGGCTTCTTCCAAAATAAAACCTGAGATATCAGACGGCCATGAGATCGTCAGGTTGCTGCCATTGCGTACGATAGAAAGCTGGGGAGCTTCAGGAGATTGGACAGCCATCACCACGGTCCAAAAACCGTCCGCTACCTCATAGGCACCTCCAGCAAATTGTGCAGCACCCAACAGTTGGACCGTGCCGGAGACTTGATAGCTGCCTCCGCTGCCAGTTCCCCCACTTCCAATCGAGTAACTGTCGATCCGATAATCCGCAGCATTCGCGTATACCAAACCAAGCATGCCGGCCATCAGGCTCAACTGCAATTTGCCCTTTGTTGGGAAAACGAACTGTTTCATGGCCTTACTTTCCAGTTTGGGTGTTGGCTTGGCCCATCGACTTGATCATCGTTTCCAGCGCATCGAGACGTTTCGCCATATCCTCATTCTGCGTCTTCAAACTTTGCAGTTCCTGATCCTTTTCTTTGACCGTGGCATACAGACCTTGGATGGCAGCCAGCGCCACACCATCAAACTCCATCGTGCTGATGGACTTGTCATCGCGGCCAGGATAAAACGCCGCTTTGAAATCCTGTGCGATCGGGCCCAAGTGTGGCGTGGATGTGCCATCTTCCCAACGATAGTGCCAGCTCAAGACCGGCACCTTGGCCAGTTTGTCCATGATCTCCTTCGGATTCACTTCGTTGAAGTCCTTCTTGGAATTACGATCGGAGAGCGTGCTCCATGAGGTAGCATTCGGTGCCAAAGTGACACCTAAAGTTGACGTTCCATTTGAGAAAATCCGGGTGCCCCCGGAGGCGCGGATGGTGAATTGATTGTTGGCTGTAGATTCGATGTTTGCATCGGTAGCACATCCCCATACGAACGATCCGTAGTGCAGGGCCTTTGCCTTCACGCCGGCAGCAAAGCTGTAGGGACCAGCAGCGTAATTGGCAAAGCCTCCCGGAATCGTTGCATGATGAGCTCCCGCTTCAACTTCATTGACCTCACCGCCAGAGATGACGGCATCATAAGCTTCGCCTTCTATGACATTGGAAAAACCACCACCAATGAAACTTCTATTCGCTTCACCTAGAACGCGGTTTTGCTCTCCCGTTACGATTGCACCACTGATAACATCGTTGCCTACAAAATTGTCATAGCCAGTCATTATCCCTGAGTACGAACTATAATTGCCTATCTTGTTTGCCTGGCCACTACCCACGAAAGCGTAGTCGGATGCTTCATCGATTACATTGGACCGACCGCCGGCAATGACTGCATAGTACGTATTTTCAGCGATCAGATTCGTAGCCCCTCCGCCTATGAAATTGGCTATGCCCAACTTATCGATGACATTGTTCTGGCCGCCGGCGATCGTGGAGTAATCGTTCGTGACCTTGATTGCGTTCAATTTGCCGCCGCCGATCACGGAGTTCGGGGAGGTTCCCTCGATTTTGTTGGCTTCACCGCCAGCGATAACGGAGCCGGGTGAATTGTTCCCAATACCGTTGCCGTGTCCGCCTCCCACGGAGGAAGAATCACTTTGATTCCCCACGCGGTTGCTCGCTCCACCTGCGATCACGGACTCAGGCGAAACGGCTCCGATCTTATTATCAGTTCCGCCGCTTATTATCCCGTCATACGAACCTATCCCGATTTCATTGAGGTTGCCGCCGACGATGACAGAATCGTAGGAGTTGGTTTGGATCACATTCAACACACCGCCAGAAATGACCGACCTATACGCTCCCGGTTTGATCTCGTTTCGGTCTCCGCCTGCGATCGTACCGTAATTCGAGTTGGTATGTATCATGTTTTGATTACCACCCGAGATGGCAGAATATTCGGAGAATTTTTGGATGCTGTTTTGATAGCCGCCGGCGATCAAGGATCCGATGTTGTCAGTTACGATCAAATTCCGATATCCACCGACGACGACTGAATTATCGGCCCCTGCCTCGATAGTATTTCCCTGACCGCCTGAAATCGTAGAAAACGAAGCACTTACTGAATTTCGGTCGGAGCCTGAATTACCACCACCTGCCACGATAGAGCCACTGATTCCCAAACCAAGCTGGTTTCCTGTATGACCTGCCAGAAAATTAGGAGATGTAGGGGCCGGACTAATACGTAAAACGCGGTTATTGCCTACCCGGAAGTCCAGTCCCACAGGGTCGGTTGTGCCGATGAAATGTGTCCCCAAAGAAGTGCCTGAGTTCCCAGTAATTTTCCAAACGTTACCCAATGCGGCAACGGGCACCGTGCCGGAAGACAGGTTATTCGCATTCAATGACGTGAGGTTGGCACCGCTGCCAGAAAACCCGGTCGCCGTCACTGCGCCGGTAAAGGTCGGGCTGCTATTCAGCAAAGCGATGCCAGAGGGCATGCGACTGATGCTCAGGTTTCCGCTGGTGATCTTGGCCGCATCCAAGTCAGGCACGCGATCCGTGCTGAACGTGCCGGAGGTGATTTTGGAAGCGTCTAACACTGGAATGTTGGCAGCAGTAAGAGCCGGAAGCCGCGCATCATCGATTGTGCCGGTAGTGATTTTAGAAGCGTCGAGCGAAGGAATTGCCACCGCAGTGAGGGATGGAAGTCTTGCACTGTCAATCGTGCCTGTCGTGATCTTGGAAGCATCCAAGGACGGGATACGGCTTTCCGCCAATACACCGGTAACAATCTTCGCCGCATCCAGTGAGGGAATGCGGGCGACATCCAGCGTGCCACTGGTGATCTTGTCTGCGCCCAATGCCGGAACCTGGCTGACTGACAGAGTGCCGGTGACGTTGGCCGCTGAGACCGTTCCGCTGAGCGAAGCAGCCGTCGTAGCGTTCAACGCCTGAATGGCGTAGGGGTTGGAAGTGATCTTCTGGCGCGGCGTCAGCGTTGTATACGCATCGCTCGAACCTTGCGGCCGCACACCGATCTCCAGCCATCGATCTGCTCCCGGGAAACTGGCCGCACCATAATCCAAGGTGACATTAAAAACCCCACCTGCCACCGCGACGGTCCCGAATGTTTGCGGAGAGGAAACAGTGTTGCCGTTGACCGAAGCATCGAAGAGCGTGAAGCGAATATCAAAATTTCCAGTCGCTGGAGCACCATCCAAAAGTAATCGCCCCTGGTAATTGAAAGTGGTGGTTTGTGCAAAAATCTGAAGGCAAGGCAGCAGTAAGGCCAACAACAGACTGATTTCCAAAAGAGACTTTTTTCTCATGTGGTTTTCTCCTATGACGGGGCTTGTTCCGCGCTTCGTAACAATTCAGATTTGCCCGTGTCAATTGTGTGTCACGAAAAAGAATTGATATTTTTTGCGAACACCTGCGTACGCCCCTAACACCCACCACCAAAGGGCATTGAACAAAATTCGCGAACGGCCTTTTCGTCATCAACTGTCACACCCATGAGCTCCATCTCAGATTAGGTTGACAAGCCTGCCTCCTCCCTCATCCTGCCTCTCAATTGATCCCTATGCGTAAATTTCTTTTATCTTTGGCCTCGGCATTTGCCGTGCTGGCCCTTCACTCCCCTGCTCCAATCACAGCCGCCGAAGTGGACAAACGCTGTTTCGAGATGCGCGTTTACACCGCCAACCCGGACAAGATGGAGGCCCTGCATGCCCGTTTCCGCGATCACACGCTGAAGATGTTCGAGAAGCATGGCATCGAAAGCATCGGCTACTGGGTGCCTGTGGATAACAAGGAGAACAAGCTCTACTTCCTTATCGCTTACCCCAGTCGCGAAGCGAGAGAGACGCTCTGGCAGAAGTTCCAGGACGATCCGGCGTGGAAGAAGGCCAAAGCGGATTCAGAAAAGAACGGCGCACTCGTTTCCAAGGCGGACTCCACTTTCCTGCAGGCCACGGATTATTCTCCTGTGGCCAAGGCCTCGAAAGCCGGTGCTGAACGCGTGTTCGAACTGCGCACCTACACCGCGACCACTAACAACCTCGGCAATCTCAACGCCCGTTTCCGTGACCATACCGTCAAGCTGTTCAGCAAATACGGCATGACGAATATCGGCTACTGGACCCCGATGGCCGATCAACCCGGCGCGCAAGATACCTTGATCTATTTCCTCGCCCACAAGAGTCAGGATGCCGCCAAGGAATCCTTTGCCGCTTTCGGCAAGGATCCAGAATGGACTGCAGCCCGCAAAGCTTCGGAAGAAAAAGGCGGCGGCCCGCTGACCATCAAAGGCGGGGTGAAATCGATCTTCATGAAGCCGACTGATTATTCGCCGATGCGCTGATCCAGTTGAGGGCCAAATGTGATTTCAAAGCCCGGCTTTCGAGCCGGGCTTTTGCATTCATATTGGCCACTTGAAGCGAAAGCAGTATCCTGTCGTCAAAGATTGATATGAGACCAAGGCTCTTATGGCTAGTTGCCCTGCTGATGGCACTGTCCACATCATCAGGCGAAAGCGCTTCGTCATCCTCCAAGGATCGCAAAAATGACACCCAAACCGCAGTCACCGCGATCAGGGAAGCAATCACTCTGAGCCGGGATACAAACACCGTCTTTACCTACAAAGCTATTTTCCAGCCCATTGACCCCACGATCACTGGGCACAGTTATGAGGAACGGAAATTGACCGGTGCAGGCAAGGTCTCAGTGGTCTCGCTCTCTTCCCGATCAGCGGCAATGACCGGCTACAAAGTAACGGAAGAAGAAGCCGAACGATTTTTTCAGAGCCTCATAG
This sequence comes from Verrucomicrobiia bacterium, assembly GCA_036405135.1. NCBI lineage: Bacteria > Pseudomonadati > Verrucomicrobiota > Verrucomicrobiia > Verrucomicrobiia bacterium. Next base: position 11,636 of record DASWYF010000029.1, read on the forward strand.
ATGCAGGTATTTTCACATTACCGACCCGCTGGACTTCTTTGAGCGATCCTCTCCTGCGCAAAGTTCCGATACAGGCCCCTTATACACAAAGCCCTGATTTTGCACCCGGTTACGAACTTGAGATGCAAGTTGGCGACAAACGGATAAAGACCGCTTTTCCTGTTTATGATCGCCCCACCTTCCCACCATCGTCCGCCTCCAAGATCGTCAAGCTGGTCGAGGCATTCTTTGATCGAATGGAAGAACGGGTCGCTAACGAGCGATCACTCCGCGATTTACATAATGAGGCTCTCAAGGGCTACGAACCAGATTTGAACGATCTACCCAGCATACGGTCAGGTCTCAAATCTAATGAACTTACCAATCGCATCGTTTCCGCCGCCCGGTTGAGCCTGCTGGCCGAGAAGACCAATCTTGTTCAGGAATGCATCAGCATTCTGGATGATCCCAATGAGCATGTAAGAAATGCAGCAGAAACAGGCCTCAGAAAAACCGGCACCAATGCCGTGTCCAGCACACCACAACTCTCAAACCTTCTCCGTCGCCATAGCCGTGAATCCGTCCGCGAGATCGCTGCTCGAACTCTTTTGCGTGGTGACCCACAAGATCCCGAGATCAGGAATGTCTTGCTGCATGGCTTGAAAGACCCAAGCCCAAAAGTGCGGGATATCTCTGCCGCAGGCTTAAGCAAATTCCACCTTCAATCACCGGAACATTGGGAACAGTGGCATAGTATACTGGTCAGCCCAGAATACCGGACCAATGCAGCTGCCTTGGGACTTCTTCCAATAGAATGGATCAAGAAAGTTCCTGCAACCCAGCACGCCAGATTGGTTGGAGACCTGATGAAACTGCTGGTTAATGATACCGAGGAGATACGTTCTCTGGCCGTGTACAGACTGCAACCTTTGCTCAGATCGGATGCCTCTATCCAGTCAGCAGTGATCGAAAGGATGCAGAAAGACACAGCTCACAAAGTCAGATATGCAGCTCTGTTATCCATCAGGAATTCCCTGTATGACTCGTCTGAATGGGAATCCTTGCTGGTTCAGGCAGCGACTGATCCATTCCCCGAAATCAAAGCATATGCGATGGAAGCACTGGCTCAGCAATCTCGCGGAAAAGCTCTCAGCGACGATATGCTGCTAGAAGGAATCAATTCTTCAGATTGGAGCGTGAGAATCAATTCCGCCTGGCTGCTGACTCAACGCAAGCGGCCGGAAGCTGTGCCTGTATTGCTCGATGAAATGGAACAGAATGGCGATCGTCGCGCGAAAACAGCCGAGTATCTCGCCCAGTTCGGACCAGATGTATTGCCTTTGATCAGGCCGCAATTGAACAGTTTGAAGATTCCGACTGTAAAATCACTTCTCGGTTACTTGGCTCTCGCCAATATCAAAGAGGCCGCGCCAGACATACTGGCCGCCACCCGTCATGCCGATCCAGGCATGAGAGCCCATGCCCTTAAAGCACTGGGTTGGTTGAAGCTCGATAATGCTGATGTCCGCACAGCTTGCGAGACGCTAAGAAACGATCCTGATGAAACGGTCCGTAAGCAAGCTGAAGATACTATCGCTTTTCTGGACCGGATCAAACCGCGTAAAAAATAACCTCTTGAGAACTCAATGAAGTTTCGCAGATCCTGCTGAACGGCCACAGGCTTGGCCAGGGATTCTACGTGGACACACCAAAGAGACCGCGACTGACTTGGAAATCGACGTTATTTCTCTTCCACGATGTCGGCACATGATGCCCTCCCGCAGTACGGATCAACAGATCGAAGATCATCACCGCGTTCTCCTGTGTCTCGCCGCTGGCCAAAACAACGTCCACATCTTCACCATCCAATGCGTTGTTTTCCGTGACTTGAACCACCGGCAATAGCGGGTGCCCTTGCAAGACCCGGTCATTCGCGAATCCCAGAATGATCTCCACACCGGTTGCTCCAAGACCTGTGATCATTTCCACCCAATGATCCGTGGCTCCCTCCATCACGTGCAGACCGGACTGATGAAACTTCTGCGCATATGCCAATGTCGGCTCCAGCTTAGCACCCAGCGCTTTGCCAAAGATTTCACCCGTTAACAAAGACGCATTCTTCGCGATCACCACCGATGCTCCGTGCGAAATCAAATGCTGCACAATCAAGGCGATTGATTTCACTGCCTCTTCAGAAAGTGAACCGACACTGCCGATGCCGACACGCAGATTCGCGATGCTCGCTGTCTGTCGCGTGAAAGCATCCTGCTTCTGTTGAGCGAACCAGTCGGTGACGCGTTGTGAAACGGCATCAATGCCACCATCCATCTGGATGCTCGCCCAGCCGTAGCGGTCCAAGTCGGCACAGTTTGCTTTCAAATACTGGCGCATAGTATCATTATGCGTTTTCTCACAACCATGCTCCAAGAGCAACGCCTGGCTCACAGATGGATGCTGCAAATAACCTGCCATGGTACGTTCCAAGATATCAATCGCTTCCCCGGACACACCGCAGCCTTCCGTATGCGGCAAGGTCACAAAACGCGGGGCATTTGAAGTATTGAGCTTTTTGTCCTGGCTCAACTTGTCGGTGATCATGAGCGCCACTTGCGCCGCACAGAGGCTCGTCGGCTGAATCAGGCGCACGCTGTTCGCGGCCAGATGGGAATCTACTGCTATAGCATTGAACATCGTCGGCAGATCCATCGCCTCCGCTGCATTTGCGATCACGATAGGTTTCCCAGAAAGTATCGGCGTGTGCTCATACGTTGGCACCACCGGCTGTTGCGTCTGTTGCCATTCACGCCAGAGTTGCACTTGTCCATGCCCTGCCCGCTCACCGGCCGTAAGCTCACCGGAAGCCACGCGCAAGGTCTGTTCAAACGCTTCGTCGCCAAGTGATTCAAACGATTCGCCATCCAGATAACGCCCTGCGTTGATGTCCATTTCCTTGGACAGCAGACGAAAGCGGTTGCTGTTCGTCATGATCTTGATGGTGGGGACGAACGGGAAATTCGTGATGGAACCATTGCCCGTACTGAACAGGGTGAGATTGCAACCGGAAGCCATCTGCCCGGCCACGCTCTCCAGGTCATTCCCCGGACTGTCCATGAAATAGAAACCCGGTTCCGGCATCGGGTGGCCGTAATCGATCACATAATCCAGTCGTGTATCCGGAGCTTTCTTATGGCTCGCTCCAATGGATTTGATGGCGATGTTGTAGAGGCCGCGATAGAGATTGCCACCGCTGGGATTCGTCTGCGAACTCGCACCGTGCCAGCGCACGCGTTCTTCAAAGCGCGCGATCTTATCGAGAAACGCCTCGGCTGTGGGCAAATCACGCACGTTGTTGAGGATGTAAGATTCCGCGCCTACCAATTCATCCGTCTCCGCCAGACTTGCTTTGCCGCCATTGCGGAGAACTTCATTCACGATCCAGCCTTCGAGCGGATTGCCGGACACACCGGAGAACGCATCCGAGCCGCCGCATTGCAGCGAGAGGTTCAGATGCTTGATGGATTGCGGCGTGCGCTCCTGTTTATCCGCCTCCGGAACCCACGCCTTCACCAACTCCGTGCAGCGGCGCAATTCATACTCGATGCTCCCTTGCAAGGTGTGAAAGCGATGCGCCACCGCATCGATCGGATACTTGTGTTCGTGTAACCACGCTTCGAGCACGCGATTATTCACTGGCTCCGTCCCGTAATCCACCGCCAGCACCGCAACCACATTGCAATGGGTCATAAACCCGCCCAATGTGCGCAAAATGAGTTCGTAATTGTTCGGCCGATGTTCACCGCCACCTTCCGTGTGCGCGATGGCCACGATGCCATCGAGGTTTTTACAACCAGACAACGAAGGCTTCACCCGCTCTTCCAAGGCCCTTACAAAGCTGGCAGTACGTGAACTGGTGCCGAGCAGGATGATGTAATTGCGCGTGCCCGCCCCGCGATTTCCACCACGGCCAAAGCCCATGAATGTGCGCGGATTCGCCACCAATGAGATCTGCTTACCGGGACGAAACTTCGCGCGATCCAGTGTGTAAGGCTCAAAGTAATCGCGGAAGTTCGGCACGCTAGGCAGAGGAAAATCAAGGCGACGCGATTGCAGTGCCGTCAGCATCATCTCGTTGCACAGATAATCACCAGGCTGCAATGCTTGCGTGGCAAAACCGAAGGTCAATCCCCATGAAAGTAACTTCTCGCCACTGGCGATGGGCTTGATGGCAAAGCGATGCCCCTCAAGCACCGTCTGACGAATGGTGATGAGACTTTCGTGAAAGTCGATGACAGTGCCGGCATCCAGCCGTTGGGAAGCAATGGCGACGTTATCGCCTGCAGCCGGAAGGCGACCGGCGAGATGAAATGGCAAAGCGTTTTGCATCTGCATACCTGCCACAATTGCATAGGCAGGGTCACGGAATCTCACCGCAAACCGGTATATTGTCGAGTGTCGAACAGACGTTTATCGGCTCGTCATCTGCTTCTGCCCGATGCAATACAGCTTGCCGTTCGTGCGGACGAAGATGCTGTTCCCTGCGATAGCGATCGTAGAGCGCGTCGTGTCATCCGTCGGATCGCCCAAAGCCGCCGTGTGCAGAACCTCGCCCGTAGCGGTGCTTAATACCGTCACCTCGGCCTTAAAGTTCATGGTGTAAACTTTTCCATCTGCCACAGAGGGTGAGGCTTCATACTTCGCCTTGCCCGGCAGAGGGGTAGTCCACTTGATCTTGCCTGTGGCTGGTTCCACGCGGGAGAGTGTTTTATTACCATCACTCACTACAAAGAAATCGCCTTCCGCGAAAGCGGGTGTCGGCACATCTGAGCTGATAGGGCCAGCACGCTCACTACGCCAAGCGACAGAAGCATCCGGCAATTTGCCTTTACCCCCGAGCTTCACGGCGAAGACGGGTTCTTTCTTTGGCGCGCAAGCGAGCGCCACGCCTCCACCTGCCACGGGAGTCGGCACCAAACGCCAGTGCGTGATCTTTGCCTCATTCCATGTGCCCCAGCTCCAGAGAATCTCGCCATTCTTAGGATCGTGTCCGCTGATGTAATCGCCTCCTGCGATGAGCAATTGCTTCTGCCCCTTGTATTCATACGGCACCGGTGTGGAGAAGGCTTCTTTCGATTCCGACACCGCTTGATCTGGCCGCACCTTGCGCCATTTCTCCTTACCCGTCGTCGGTTCGAGGGCGAGGAGATAAGATTCATTCGGTCCATCAGTGCGACCACGACCATTCACCGGCACATCACGTTGCAAGACCTGCAAGAAGAGCGTGTTCTCATACAAGACCGGGCTGGTGGAGAAGGTCCAGAGGAAGGCGAACTGGCCGTAATCTTTCTGGATATTGCGCTGCCAAAGTTTTTTACCATCGAGATCGAACGCCACCAGATCGCCGTTGCCGTAGAAGAAGACCACGATCTTTCCATTTGTAACCGGCGAAGGAGATGCCTGATTGGAGCGATTATCTTGTTGGATGCCGATACCGACCTGCTCTTTCCAAAGTTCCTTGCCGGTTTTGTGATCGAGGCAAATGGCCATCAACCCTTTCGTGCGGGAATCCAAAGAGGACACGAAAACCTTATCCTCCCAAACGATAGGCGAAGACGCGCTCGGCCCCGGCATGGTCACGGACCAAGCAACGTTATTCGTCGCAGAGAAATCAACGGGCAAGTTCTTGGCTGGAGAAGATCCATCATAATTCGGCCCACGCCAGTTTGGCCAGTTCGCAGCGTGCAGAGAAGACGTCAGCGTGAAGGCAAAGAATGCCGTACAGGCAAGGGCGAGAATCCGCTGGGATGCTTTGGTGCGTATCATGGGCGCAACAGTATTTGGTGATATCGGACGAAACGTAGCGCAACTCCATTCAGGGGGAGAAGCGGAAAATGCACATCTAACAAGCTGTAGCCAGTTCCGCCTCGCCATGTCCGGATGCGCTGTTATCTTGCACTGAATAACCTGATGAGGAGAAAACGCACCATTTTTTTTGCTGCGCGGTGGTTGTGACCTGCGCCCTCCTCTATCATTTCACCCGCCCGCCAGACCCGGTTTATGAAGGCAAGAAACTGAGTGCATGGCTGGAAGACCTTGATCCGCCAACTATCGGAAATGGTAACATACAATTCTCCGGTTTATGGAGCGATGATAATCCCAAGCATGATCGAGCGGTGATCGCCATACAACAGATCGGGACGAATGCCTTGCCGCTTCTGAAAGCGGGGATATCTGAAAGACATGGAAGATGGCGGGATCACCTCACTGATTCCCTGATGCGGATCACCTCTTCCAAATATAGTTTCACGGACTCCTGGCAGCTAGATCGAAACCGCAAATACACATGTCTTTTTGCCTGCTACATCTTAGGCCCAAAAGCAGCCGGACTCTCACCTGCCATCTTCGAATACACAATGGATACAGGAGGACACACAGTCATTTGGTCTGTTTATGGCCGGCTTGGTTCAAACGCCGTGCCTCATCTCATTTCCATGCTTTCGGTCACCAATGAAGGTCGGCATCATCTTGCTTTAGATTTTCTGGAAGAGATCGGCCCCCAAGCTTCCGCTGCTATACCCGCTGTCCTTCAGATGCTGGATAACCCCTCTGAAACAAACCGTGATGATGTGGCACATGCATTGGTAAGCATCACTGACGAACCTCAGAAAATCATTCCACCCCTGCTCAAACTGCTCAGCGACACCAACCAAGACGTTCATGAAAGCATCGCCCTGGCTATGTATGCGTGGAACACCACCGGGAGAGATGCGGGACCGGCATTGCTGCGACTGGCACAGGATACCAACAACAAAGCCAGAATTCCGGCAACTATTGCTTTGGGAAAAGTCGCTCCCGACATGGCCACAAATATTCTGTACGAGCTAAAACAGATCGCACTTACCAATAAGACTTGGCATAGCGACCGGGCCGGTGAAGCGCTGGCATCCATGGGAATCTTGGCTCAGCCTGTAGTTGATGAGTTACTGGCTCAGGCGATGAGCACGAAGCAGGATGAAGATTGCGGTCTGGCAAAAGCTGTCATCGCAATCGATCCGGTCAAAGGGGGAAAACTGGTTCCTGTTTTGCTCGAGCATCTCAGCAAATATCCTTATGAAAAGAGGATGGCACTGGAGGCCTTGTCTTCATTGGGAAAATCTGCGGAATCTGCTTTGCCCGCTATCAAGCCATTGCTTAGCGACCATATAAGAGAAGTCCGCACCGCGGCCACCAACGCCCTTCACTCTATCACATCCGCGCCTTCAGCACTTTCCATACGCGCAGCGCCTCCGTGACACCCCAAGCCTGCGCATCGCAGCCACGCTGTTGATGCGGCGCATCGCCATCGATCACTTCCGGTATCTGGCCGATGCACCCTTCCATCATCATGCGATCCATGCTGCCGAGATACGCGCGAGCAGCCGCCACCGCATCCGGTGCGTGATTCCACGCCACCGCCACCGCCTCGCAAAAGCCCGGGAATGTCCATGTCCATGCCGTGCCGTTGTGATACGAGGGCTTACGGCGCGTGTCCTCATCACCTTCGTATTTACCCCAATACGGATTCGCCGGATCATTGAGCAACCATCCGCTGCTCGAATGGATGGGCAATGGCAGATCCACATTTAATGGTGCCAACGAACGTAAAGCGCCCGGCACCACGAGCCAACGGCGCACTGCCTCCACACAACGGCGCGCACGCTCGCCTTTCACCACACCGAGGCTGATCGCCAGCACACAATTGCTTCGCAACGCCGTATCGATCGCCGCCTGACGTGCTGACGTGTGTGCGGGCGCGCGCAGACAATCCGCATACCAGCCGAGACGTTCATTCCAAAAAAACTCCTCGAGCGATTTCGTCGCGCGATCTGCGATAACGCCCCACGCTTCATCCGCTTTCGGTGTGCCCAATTTTTCCAGCAACCGCAGCAGGCGTATCCACAATGCCTGAATCTCTATCGGATACCCCTCACGCGGTGTGCCTGCCGGATAGTTCGTATCCATCCATGTGAAATGGCTCGGGCTCCATACAAGCGCCGTCTCCGCATCCACGCGAATACCGTTCGCCGTGCCACGCAGATAACCCGCCGCAATGGAGCGCAACACCTCCAGCACCGTGCGTCCGTGTGCATCCACTGCCGTAGTGTACACTGCCGGCCCCATCACCGCCGCCAAATCCTCGCACACCACACCATACCAGAGCGGTGCATCCGTCGTATCGCGATTCGACGCATCCTCGCCATGGATCGTGTTCGGCAACGTGCCGTCTTTCTCAAAACGTCCGAACACTTTCACGAGCTCCATCACTTCACGTGCGCAACCCGCAGCGATGTAACCACGCGCCGCGATGAGTGAATCGCGACCCCAATCGAGAAACCACGGATAGCCCGCGATCACTGTTTTCCCATTACCGCGTTTCACCAAATAAGCCTGCGCAGCAATGGCCAGTTGTCGCCCAAACGCATCATTAGCCGCCACATCCGCCGAAGCCACCGCTTCTTCGATGTTGCGCTGGCGTTGCTCAATGAATCCGCTGACAGAAATCTCTGTATCCAACTCCGCCGAAGCCAACAGGTTCACTTCAACGCCTGATTTTAACGGCAGATCGAACCAGCCCGGACTGTAACTATCACCCTGTCCAGATTGCCCACGCGAAGCCTCCACCGGATGCGGCAATCCCTGTGACCATTCCGCCCCCGGATGATACGAACCTGTGTCACTCGTCACGCGCAACTGCCGGTCATTCGCCGGTTTGAACACAAAACCGGCAACATCCTTCAATGCAGTGATATTGCTCGCGAAATGATGATCTGCGCCACCATTACGCGTCGTCTCCCAATGGAAATTGCGGTCCTCGATATCGAAGCGCGCCGTCACGCGCACATCGCACTCACGCGGCAGCGGACGTCCCAAAGCCGGTGATGCACTGGACCGCTGCAGACGCAACGCGACCGCATTGCGTCCCTCCAGCATATCCACCACGAGATGCACCTCCACCGCGCGACCATCACCCGCATTGCAGAGGAAGCGCCAGTGAGCAGGCGGACCCGCTTCAAAACTCATCAACGTGCTCGCATCCAATGGTGTGATGAAACCATCCGCGTTCACCCACAGGCGCAGGCGTTTGAGAAATACATGACGATCCACCGGAATCTCCGAGTGCAAACTCGCGCCCAGCACGCAATCATACTTGGACTTCACACGACCGAGGTCCACGCACATACGCGTCATGGAACCACGACCATTTGTGAGCAATACGAGCGGTGCATTGAGACCATCGGCCAACGCTTGTCCACGTTGGAAATTCAGCGGCTGCGCCATCACCGGTCCCTTGTTTACGCATCGAACAGACGCTGTGATCAAATCTGGCTGCGGCCCGAAGCGTTCCAGCTTCAAAACCGCATCGCCCAAAGATTCATTCACACGGAACAGCGCGATGTGATGTCCGTCCAGTTGCACGCTATTCTGAAAACCGATGCGCCGTTGTCCGCCTGCTTCCATCCACGCACGGAATGGATGCTTCTCCTCTACCAGCAACCAATGATGCGGCGGCACGATGACCACACGTTTCGCATCTTTTTCCGTCCAGCCGATCACCGGCGAATACGGCTGCTCCACTGGCGCAGCACGCAACGCAGCGATCAAATTCTTAGAAGCCGCATCTGGCTCCACATGCGCGGCTAATGTCAGAAAACGCACCGGATCAGCTGCAAAGAAGGCGGCTAACTCGGGCCATTCCACCGGCCCGATCTCCTCTTCTTCCAGCACATGCGAGAGCGCAGTATAAGCCAGCGCTGCTTGCGCACGCTTCCGTCGATAGCTCGGCCCGCCCAATCCACGCGGCAACGTTTCCGCTGCCAAGCAATGCACCGCACCCGGTGCCAGTTCAAAACGCCAGCGGCTCTTCTCTAATCCTTCCACTGTCGCCGGTTCTTTTTCAGTCAACTCCATCGGCATGTCACCGAGGAATTTCAGGTCCGCCAACTCGATGCCCTGCGCTTTTTTCTGATCCGTGTTCGCGAGGATCAGCACAGAATCTTTGCCGTCATTGGAATCACGGCGCAACGCATAGACCGGTGCCCCCACCGCCGAAAGCCGCGTGAGTTTCGCGTTATCAAAGAAACACGGATGATCCGCGAGCAATTGGTTCAGCGAACTCAGTTCAGCGATGAGATTCGGCGTGGCGTTCCAATTCATGCCACGGCTGGAGTGCACGTTCACCTTCTCCGCCGCGAGCCATTCCACGCCGCAGGTGAAACCGAATCCGCCACTCACACTCGTCATCGCGCTAAGACGATTGCGATGGCGCGACCACTCTTTGCCTTGCGCAGCGAGACGATTGTTATCATGCGTCTCGCTGTAGTGGATGAGCAGGCCCACGCGCTCGCTTTGCTTAAGGCAATGATCGAGATAGCCGGAGACTTGCGCCGCATCGAAATTCTGGAACAGCTCCGAGTAAGCCCACTGCATGCCGCCGTCATTGAGCAAGTTCGCCGTGTCATCCCAACCACCGCCGAGTCCTTCGAGCAGGAAGACCGTGTCCGGAAATTCCTGATGCACCCGCGCCGTGATGTATTGCCAGACTGGCATCGGGATCTTATAACCGGCATCGCAACGGAATCCATCCACGCCCCGACGGCACCATGTGAGCAACGCTTCCGCGAGATGCTCCCACAGGCCCGGAAAACGCTGGTCGAGTTCCACGAGATCTTCCCACGTCGTCCCCCACGCACCGGGACTCTCGAACTCGCCATCCTTCTTCCGCACGAACCACTCTGGATGATTCTCCTGCAACCACGACCCCCAACCCGTGTGATTCAAAACGATGTCGAGGAACACGCGTCCACCACGCGCATGCACGGCGGAGGTCAGCTCATTGAACTGATCCACACCTGTAGTGTGCTTGTCGAAAACGACCAGCGCGGGATCAATCGCCGTCAAGTCCTCACACGCATACGGACTGCCGTAACGACCGAAGCGCGCATACGTCGTCGGCGTAGGATTCACCGGCAACAAATGCAGAATGCGAGCATTCAACGTCTCGAAGATGTGCGGCGATTCAGCGACGAGATCGCGTAATTTTCCAGAAGGGGGGATGATCGTGTAGCCCTGTGCATCCAACTTCTTCCACTCCGCTTCCTTCGCCTCATCAATCGTCGCCGCCAATGTCTTGCCCGCACCGAACATGCGCGGGAAGGCGCAATAGATCGTGTTCCCACTGCGGCACCAATCCGGCTGCACGCTCAGGCCAAAATCCGCACCGTCCGGCCAATGCTGGTTGCCGTGTTCATCAATGAGATACGCCTTGGACTTGAAGTAACCCACCTCAGTCAGCGGCAGGTCCAGTTCCCACGCATCACCGACACGTTGCATGGGGATATCGCGCCATGAAGCTCCGGCGAGTGGCAGCGGACGAAAATGCGCCGCGACGATCTCCGCGCGCAACTGATGGGCGCGGCCGAGATTCGTGCGCAGACGCGCCCGCCAGTTGCCGCCTGGCGCGGGTGCCTGCAGGCGAAAACGTATCCTGTCACCGACGAAGCGCACGAGGCGCTCGCCCGGAGCTGGCGTCATTTGCGGTCGTTGCATCCGATTATTTCCATCGTCCGGGTGACCGGACATGTGGTCCCCTGTTTCGCCCGTTCAAGCCCCCAAGTCAACCTGCAAGGGCGGCTCCACCTGAAAATGTTACATGGATAAGGCTTTGTGCCAGAAAATGTTTCAACTCCCCCGGCAAAAACCGGTTGTGATTTGCCATTGAGCGCCATCGCTCTCCTGACTAACCTTCCCGCGAAATGTCCGTTCGCGTTCTGAAATCGTTGTGCCTCGCCGCTGCCTTGGCCGTAGGTGGCGTGATTTCTTTTGCAGCGGACACGGCACTTTCTCTTCCGAAAACTGAGGCTGACTGGAAGACCTACTTCCGCGATCTCGCCCGGAACAAAGACGCGAATTCCCTCTTCATCCTCGGCACTTATTACGCTACCGGTCATCCACACCTCAGTCGCGGCAAGGCCGATCCCGCCGAGGCGTTCCGCTATTACCAACGCGCTGCTGAAGCCGGACATGCAGAAGCACAGTATCGACTCGGCTATTGCTATGAGAAGAAGCTCGGTGTCCGCGTGGCCAGTCTCGAGATGGCGCACAAATGGTATCTGAAGGCCGCCGATCAGGAGCTGCCCATGGCGCAGTTGCGCGTCGGCGAGATGTATCTCACAGGTGAAGGCGTCGCCTTCAACGGTCCCCTTGCCTATCAGTATCTCTATAAGGCGGCGGAACGCGGTTTGCCCGATGCCCAGCGTATGGTGGGTGACTGTTACAAAATGGGCTGGGGCGCAGCGCGTGATGATGTTAAATCCCTCATGTGGTATATCATCGCCGCAAAGCAGGATAACGAAAAGGCCATCAACAACCGGGACACCATGGCCCGTTTCCTGAAGAATCACGAAGTCCTCCTCGCCGAAAAAGCCGCCAAGGACTTCCGCCCTAAACCCTGACTTTCCCATCTTCCCCTCCTTTTCTCTACGCTTGGTTTAATTCGTTGCGGCTGGCACCAGCACTACACGAAATCCGATATCCCGCTCCCGTGCATCGACCGGCGAACTGCGGTTCATCTCCGGTGAAAAATCTCCCGCCGGATACTGCAACCACGATTGCCCCATTGATGCTTTGTTCGCGCCCTCTCCGTCCTGGCACCACTCCCACACGTTGCCGATCAGATCATAAACTCCGTTCTTCGCCGGGAAATAACTTCCCGCCGGAGCCGTGAACATATGCCGGTCATACGAAACATTCTCCGCCAGATTCGCCACCCCGCTCGGCACCGGCCACACATTGCCCCAGAGATGATTCCCCGGTGCATAGCCGCCCTTTAATACCTGCAACCACTCCGCCTGCGTCGGCAATCGGTAACTTGCCTCTTCCAGCACCCGGCCTTTCGACTCCTTGTCCGTCAGCCATTTGCAAAAAGCCGTCGCATCGTTCCAGCTCACTTCGACAACCGGCTCCGACGATGTCTGCTTGAACCCCGGATCGCGCCAACCGGAACCCGCATTGTATCGGACGGAATCATAGAACGCCTGAAAATCCTTCACCCGCGTCTCCCACACGCTCACCCACACATTGCCCACCGGCACGAAACGCATCCCCAGGCTGTTCGTCCACATCGTCATTCCCGGTTGTGGACCCGCATACACTTCTAGCTTCTTCGTCACCTTCACCGCCTGCTGCGGCTGGACCGTTACCGTCACCTCTTCAAAACGATGCCGCGCCATGCGCAACTGGAACTTCGCCCTGCCCAGCTCCAGTTCATCCAGCGGAAAGGGTGTCGCACCAAGTTCCCTGCCATCTTTAAAAACCAATGCTCCTGAGGGCGTGGAATCGATCTGCACCGATCCGAACGGCAACTTCACCGGCACTTCGCTGATCTGCTTGCTCTCGATGCTAACCTTGTTCGTCACACTCCACCGCTTGTAAGTCGCCACCAGCAGGTATTCTCCCGTCGGAATGTTCTCCAGCTTGCTGCCCGAAACTACCGCTTTGCTGAACCCCGTCCCGCGCAATTCCGCATTCGCTGAAGCTGGCAAAATCGTGGCAAGCAAAGACCCCGTACTTCGCACCAGCTTCACATCCACGAGCCGCGTCTCCCCTTTCTTCACGTCGAAATTTTGCGTCACCTCATCATAGCCGTCCTTGTCCACCACCAGCTTGTAACTGCCCGTCGGCATGGGCGTCTGCGGCAACGGCAATGTGCCGTCATCATAAAATCCATTCGGTCCGTTCAACCTGAACGCCGCCCCCGCCACATTCACCTGGATCCGCACCGGTGCCAGGCTCCTCATCAGGGAAACCTCCGCCGTCGCGGCCACGCCGCTGTGGACCTCCACCGCGCGGTTCGTCGTCTCGTAACCCGCCATCGTATAAGTCACCTGATACGTGCCGGAAGGCAGGTTCGGTTCATCACGGGTGGTCGTGCCGCTGCGCATCACCTGGTCCGGGCCGATGAGGCTGTAGCCGGCCCCTTCCGGCGTGGAGATGATCCGCATCGTTCCCTTGCTGCGCTCCAGCGTCACCACATCGCTGATCGTGATGTCATTCTTGCGTATCACCACATCCAGCGCCTTATCCTCATAACCTTTCGCCTTCACCAGCACACGATGCGTCCCCGTCGGGATCCCTTTCAATGCTTCCGCCACCTTACCTTCCACCCGCGTTCCATTGACTATGAGTTCGAACGTCGCGCTCGTCGGTTGCGCCAGCACCCGCAACTCACCAGAGGCACGTTCCAGCTCGAACTCGCCGAAATCATTCAACCCGGAAGGTTTCACTTCCACCTCCATCTCGCGCGCTTCGTATCCTTCCCGCTCGATGCGCAGCAAATGCTTCCCTACGGTGAAACTCGGCGGCCGGTTTGTCAGCCAGATGCCATCCATTGAGAGCAGTGCATCCGGGGGCACCGTCCTGATCTTGAACGGCCGGCTCATCCGCGGCAGCACCGCGTGCAACACCAGCGTCTCGCCCGAGAGCACGTTCGTCTCCAGTAAAACCGGATCGTGCCCCTCCAGTTGTAACAGCACATTGAGTGCGCCCGGCTTCACATCCAGCGTGTGCGGCGTCGTCTGCACCGGCAAGCCGCGCACGATGATCGTGGCACCTCGCGGATCACTCGAAACGACCACAGAGGCGGGTGCGAAATCGAACTGCACCGGGCTCACCTTGCCCCGGCTGATCTCCACCGTCCGCTCCTGCTTCGGCCAGTCGCGCAATATCGCTGTGATCTCATGCCGCCCAGGCGAAACGTTCGTTTCCATCTTCAAACTGCTGCCCATCTGCCCCAAAGGCCGGCCATCGATGTAAAAATTCACCCCCGGCAGCGAACTGCTCAATGCCAGCGTGCCCTGGTCCTTTGTCAGCTTGCGGTTCAGCCTGAGCGATTGTTTGCCCTGCACCTCGCCCCGCACCGTCTCGCTATTGTGGTCATCCAGCACCAACGTGTAGAGCACACCGCCCGGAGGCACACCGGCGATGACCTTCGGCGTCACCCCGATCTGTTTCTCCCCCTGAAAAATCTTCGCTCCCTCGGGCTCGCTCGTGATCTCCACCGTCCCCGGATAAAACTCGAACACCTCGTTCAACTCGTCATCCTTCAATACGGTGACCTGGCGCTTCATCGGTGCCCACTGCGCATACTCCGCCGTGAGCTCATGCACGCCCGGCCTTAACTCAATCGCCTCACCCGCCTTCGCCGGTTTCCCATCGATCGAAAACTTCGCCCCCACCGGATCGCTCACCAAAACCACCCGCCCGGTGAACGCCTTCAAGTTTACCTTCGGAAACTCCGTGAATTGCCCTTCCTTCACCTCCAGTGGAACCATCAGCGGCTCATGATCCGGCTTTTCAACCATCGCCTCATACCTGCCCGGTGCCAGATCCATGATGCGCCCCGCCGCGCTCAGGCTCTTCCCATTAGGCAGCTTCAACACCGCACCGTCCGGCATTGCAGTCACCTCCACACCGCCCGTTCCTGACTTCAAGCGCGTCGGTGCCGTGATCACCCAATACGTCAATGCCGCCACAAAGAAGATCAGCACCGCCATCATCGCCGCGATACTTCGACGCGCCACCCGCTGCGGCCGCGTCGTCTGCGGGATCGCTGGCTTGTCTCCCGGCCCCACCGGCTTGAAACCCTTGCTGTCGATGGTAAATTCCATCGGCGGCTGTGCCGGTCTCGTCGTCGTCTTCGAACCCGTCGCCGGTGCGGGAGGATCGATCTGCATCAACGGCACCGGTTCCGTCTTCGCCGTCGTTGCCTTCTCCTCCGGTGGTGTCGCCACATCATTAGTGACTTCCGCCGCCACCGTCGTCGTCAAACTTGCCGCCTCCAGACCCGACGTATCCGCCAGACCCAACCTCTGCAAAACCTCCAACGCACTCTGCGGACGCTTCGCCGGATCTTTCGCCAGACACGCCGCCACCGTCTCCTCCCACTCCGGCGGGATCGGCTTGCCCATGATGCCCAACTGCTTGCGCCGCTCGGCCAAGGTCGGCGGAATCTTCTCCCGCACCTGCGTCATGATCTCGCCCGTGAAGAACGGCGGCTTGCTCGTCAGCAATTCAAACAACGTCGCCCCGAGCGAATAGATATCATCCAGCGCGGACGCCGCTTCACCCAACGCCTGCTGCGGGCTCATGTAAACCAGCGTCCCGCTCGCCCCATGCACTGCGGAAGAAACCCGCGTCATGTTATCACTGATGCTGCGTGAGATGCCGAAGTCCGCGATCTTCAACACCCCCTTGTTGTTCAACATCAAGTTCGCCGGCTTCAGATCCCGATGCGCCACCCGCGCCTCCCGATGCGCATACTCCAGCGCCAGGCACAACATCTTCACCCACTTCTCCAGATCGGAAACCTCGAAGACATGCGTCGGCTGGCACACCCGCAGATTGGAAAGCGTATCCCCCGCCACATACTCCATCGAGATGCCCGCGCAATGCTCATCCTGCGCGAAGTCATAAATGCGCACGATGTTCGGATGCGTCAGCTCCAGGCTGCGCCGCGTCTCCCGCTTCAGGCTCTCCACCGCCGCCTTATCGTGATACACGATATCCGGCAGGAACTTGAACGCGATATCCCGGTCCAGCTCATCATCATGCACCAGCCAGACCACGCCCATCCCCCCGCGACCCAGCACCCGCTTCAACGTATACCGCTTCAATACCTTCTGCCCGGCTACCAGCCCTCTTATCGAGGACTCGGAACCGTAATCATCAAAAGGTTGAAAGCCTTCCGTCGCCATAATCAATTCACCCCAACCAAGCCGCCGCCGCTATCCCTCAAACCACCCCAAACCGGCGTCCGACCAACTGAACCCCGCCTTTCTGCCATAAGTCCCACAGAAACACAACGCCTTGCGCTACCCATTCTTACGCCCATTATTGCCATACCCACCCCTTCGTAATCGTCCTCGTCGTCGTCCTCGCTCCCCCTCCATAAGCCCTATTCCGCCCCATAAGTCCCATCTCCCCAAATTTCTCGATATTCGCTATCTCCCCTCATGAGGGCACGCCGGTGCAACCGGCTCATCTGCTCGTTCTTCTCTCGGATGGTTTTCCCATCTCCTTTTTTCGCAGCGCCGCCCTTGAGCAAATTCAAAGGCCCATCGCCACTGTCAAAAGTCTATCATCCTAACCCGCAAGTTCAATAAATTTATCTTAAAACAACCACCACAACTCCTAATCCACTACCCACCAAGAAATTACGACTGAAGATTTTTCAGACAGCGCGGTCTTAACCTCCTCAACCTGCCATAATCGTCCCCCCCGGCAATCCCCGCGCCTCCGATTTCCCCGTTATTCCCACCTCGGCACTTGCATATAAGTGCCGAGGTTTTCTACCAAAACCAAACCAGCTTCCTCCAGACATGAAACCTTCGACCCGAGACAAATTCCCCATTCGCTTGACCCCATTCGGTTGAAAAATCCCCCGTTCGCGTATTTCGCGTGGTTCGCGGTTATTCTTCCCACCCGAAACTAGAAACAAGAAACGCGAAACTGTCCCCCGACCGACCTGAACCCTAAGCCCATGGCCAAGAGACCCTCCCCGCACCCAAGCGGGACTACGTTGAGTCATCCGCCCTTTCCCCGGTCAACCACAACGTGGTTGCGTAAACTATGTTCCCCACGCTTCCCACTTGGCTTCCCACTGCATCGAGCATATTTTCCAACCTACGAGTGAACCCATCCCGACACATCGCGATTCCGCTGCCACCAGCAAGTATCATGCGGATGATCCCTCTCATCTCCGCCCTGCAGCCTCTTCTCCTCTTGACCGGCTGCGCTTACGCATTGCGCACCGGAAATCCGCCATCCCATCAAAAACTTTCCTTACACACCACATCCCCCACGAATTACCTCGTCCGCGTGGCAGACACGAATGATTTCCCCGTCGCAGCAGATGGTCGCGTCACCATCGACGTTCCCACACTGCCACGCGGCTGCGATACCTACGCGCTCGGCTTTATCAAGATCAGTGACGGCAGCCCGGAACGAATTCGCGCCATCCACATTTTGAAAGATGGAAAAATCGTCCGCAAACTCTCACTAGAGAAGTTGAAACAACTGCCCGTAGATACCGAGCAATACCATATTCTAAATCTGCGATGACAATACTCTCAGCAGCTTCAGACTAACCCACCTTTGAAATCTCAAATCAGTAGCAAACCACAGAGCTGAGCCAAGCGTACAAAAGGAGATGAATGGCGCGTGAAAGAACGCGCGTGGCGGTTTTCTTGATTTTGATTTAAGCGGTTGAGCGGTTGTTTTTAAGGTCAACGGGGGCCTGTGCTATC